>DASZYM010000451.1:0-18132 GCA_035545355.1 Dongiaceae bacterium | reverse complement strand
GTCGAGATCGTCATCGCCGTATTTGCTGTCGTTGAAATGGAAGCCGCCGAGCTTGCCGAACTGGATGAGGCGCGAGACGATCATCTCGATATTGGTGTTGGGCGCGTGATGGCCGAGATCGACCAGGCAGCGCGCCTTCGGCCCCAATTGGCTGGCGGCGTAATAGCTGGTGCCCCAGTCGGCGATCACCGTCGAGTAGAAAGCCGGCTCGTAGAATTTGTGCTCGATGAAGATGGTCCAGTCGGCCGGCAGCTTGGCGTAGATCTGCCGCATGGAATCGATGTAGCGCTCCAGCGCCCGCGCGAAATGCGATTGGCCGGCGAAGTTGGAGCCGTCGGCGATCCAGACCGTCAGCGCCTTCGAACCCAGCGCCTTGCCGAGCGCGATGCAGTCGATGTTGTGCGCCACCGCCTGGTCGCGCACTGCCTGGTCGGTATGCGAGAGGCTGCCGAACTTGTAGGAGAGCTTCTGCCCTTGCGCGTCCTGGAAGGTGTTGGAATTGACCGCGTCGAAGCCGAGGCCGAGCTCGGCGGCGAGCTGTTTCGTCGCGTTGAGATCGCTCGGCCGGTCCCAGGGGAAATGCAGCGACACGGTCGGCGTGGCGCGGGCGAGCTTATGGATGGTCGCGCAGTCTTCGAGCTTGTCCATGACGTTGCGCGGCTCGCCGATGCCGGGGAAGCGTGCAAAGCGCGTGCCGCCGGTGCCGACGCCCCAGCTCGGCGTCGCGACACCGAAGCCGGCGACCGCCTTGGTCACGGCTTCGATGTCGGTGCCGCTGCGCGCGAGGCGCTTGCCGAGTGCATCGTAATCCTCGTTCAGGGCCGGCAGCAGCTTGGCGTTCTGCTCGGCGATATCGGCGGTGGAGATGCGATACGTGCCCGACATCTTGACCTCCCAGATTTATCGCGTGAAGGCGACGGCGTTGCCGGCGTCGACATTGAGGATGTTGCCGGTCGATTTCTTCGCCTCGGTGCAGAAGAACTTGACCGCGGCGGCGATGTCCTCGGGATAGACCGAGAGCTTCAGCAGGCTGCGCTGCCGATAATGCTCCTCGAGCTGGTCGGCCGGGACCTTGTAGGCTTCGGCGCGTTCCTTCAGCCAGTCGCCGCTCCAGATGGTCGAGCCGCGCAATACGGCGTCGGGGTTGACCACGTTGACCCGGATGCCGACCGGCGCGCCTTCGAGCGCGAGGCAGCGCGCGAGATGCACTTCCGCGGCCTTGGCCGTGCAATAGGCGGAGGCATTGGGCGAGGCCGCCATGGCGTTCTTCGAGGCGATGAAGACGATGCTGCCGCCGATCTTCTGGGTCTTCAGCAGGCGGAAGGCCTCGCGGCTGACCAGGAAATAGCCGGTCGCCAGCACCGACATGTTCTTGTCCCAGAGTTCGAGGCTCGTATCCTCGATCGGCGCCGAAGAGGCGATGCCGGCATTGGAGACCAGGATGTCGATCCCGCCGAACTGGCGGGCGGTGCCGGCAAAGGCGGTCAGCACCTGGCCTTCCTTGGTCACGTCCACGGTCACGCCCCAGACCCGGTCCTTGCCGTGCTTGCCGGCAAATTCCTTCACCGTGGCGTCGAGCCGTGCCGGATCGATATCGGCGAAGGCTACGCAGGCGCCTTCTCCCAGCAGCGCGTCGGCGGTGGCGCGGCCGATGCCGCCGGCGCCCCCGGTGATGAAGGCGATGCGGCCGGCCAGGCTCTTCGGCTTCGGCATGCGCTGCAGCTTCGCCTCCTCCAGCAGCCAGTACTCGATGTCGAAGGCCTCCTGCTCGGCGAGGCCGACATAGGTATCGACCGAGCTTGCGCCGCGCATCACGTTGATCGCGTTGACGTAGAACTCGCCGGCGATCCGCGCCGTCGCCTTGTCGGCGGCGAAGGTGATCATGCCGATGCCCGGCACCAGGAAGACGACCGGATTGGGATCGCGCAGCTTCGGGCTGCCCGCGCGCTTGCAGCGTTCGTAATAGGCGGTGTAGCCGGCACGATAGGCTTCCAGCGCCCGATCGATGTCGCCGAGGCCGGATTGGGCATCGTAGTGCAGGACCAGCGGGCGAATCTTGGTCCGCAGGAAATGATCCGGGCAGGACGTCCCGAGCGCCGCCAGCCTCTCCAGGTCCCGGGAGCAGACGAACTCCAGGACTTCCGGCGAATCGTTGAAATGGCCGATCTTCGGCAGCGTCTCGGAGATGCGGCCGCGGATGACCGGCATCAGCTCGGCGGCGATGCGCCACCGCGCGGTCGGATCCAGCGGCTGCATCGCCGCCCCGCCGAAGATGGTCTTGCGCGCCGTCTTCTGCCGCAGCCAGGCATCGACTTCGCGGATGATCTTCAGCGTCTGCTCGTAGCATTCCTTGGAAGTTTCGCCCCAGGTGAAGAGGCCATGGCCCGCGAGCACGATGCCCTTCAGCTTCGGATTCTTCGCCGCCATCTCGCCGAGCTTCAGCCCGAGATCGAAGCCCGGGCGCTGCCATGGGAGCCAGCCCATATCGGGGCCGAACACGTCCTTGGTCAATTGCTCGCTGTTGGCGGCGGCGGCGATGGCGATCACCGCATCGGGATGCATGTGGTCGACATGGCGCTTCGGGATGAAGGCATGGAGCGGCGTGTCGATGCTGGCGGCGCGGGGATTCATGTTGAAAGTGCAATGGGCGAGATAGCCGACCATCTCGTCCTCTTGGCTCAAGCCGCGATAGAGCTTCTTCAGGCTCTCCAGCTTGTCGAGATAGAGCGTCGCGAAACCGTCGAGCTTCATCGAGCCGAGATCGCCGCCCGAGCCCTTCACCCAGAGCACGGTCACGGCCTCGCCGGTCAGCGGATCCTTCTCGGCGATCTTCGCCGAGGTGTTGCCGCCGCCGTAATTGGTGACCCGGAGATCGGCGCCCAGCAGATTGGAGCGATAGAGCAGCAGCTCCGGCTCGCTCATCTTCGCCGCCTTCGCGTCTTCCCAGAGCGAGGGGATTTCCTCATGCGCGCTCATCGGCCGGTCCACTTCTTCATCTCGCCAATTGCTCAGAATTGCTCACGGATAGGCTTCTCATCGGACAAGGTCAACGCTTTCGCGCATATTGCGCCGCAGCAGCCGCCTTGTGCGATGCAATATGAGCAAATGAATGAGCAATTATGAACAATCGATTTGACGCCGATCGGTTTTTGCCTGTATTCGGAATCCATGCTTCAGCGTCAGCGCCATCACATGATCTGCGAGATCGTCGCGACCCAGGGGGTGGCGACGGTGCCGGATCTGATGGCGCGGCTCGATGCCTCGCGCGCCACCGTCGCGCGCGACATCCAGATGCTGGCGCTGGCCGGGCGCATCCGGAAGGTGCGCGGCGGCGCCGAGGCGATGCATGGCGCACCGGCTTTGGCCGAGCCCAATTTCGACACCAACCAGTTGCGCAACCGTGCGCTGAAGCGGGCCATCGCCCGCACCGCGGCCGAGCTCTGCCAGCCCGGCGAGTCCATCATCATGGATGGCGGCACCACGGTCTTCGCGATGACCGAGTTCATGTCCGGCCGCGATCTCCAGGTGCTGACCAATTCCTTCCGGGTCGCCGAATATCTGATGAAGCGCGGGCAGACCCGCGTCATCCTGCCGGGCGGCGAGGTGTTCCGCGAGCAGGGCCTGATCCTCTCGCCCTTCGACGACGATGCGATCACCCGCTTCGTCGCCACCAAGATGTTCATCGGCGCGATGGCGATCACCCAGCACGGCCTGATGCAGACCGACCCGCTGCTGATCCGCGCCGAGCAGAAGCTGATCCGCCAGGCCGAGCACATGATCGTGCTGGTGGACAGCAGCAAGTTCCGCAGCCGGGGCAGCCTCATCCTCTGCCCGCTGCAGCGCATCAACACGATCATCACCGACGACGGCATCGACCACGGCACGCATAGAATGCTGACCGATGCCGGGATCAACATCATCATCGCCCAGACGCAGCCGGCCGCCTCGGTCGCCTGATTATTGCCGCCGCGTGACGGGTCGAGACCGGTGCTTGGGGAGGCCGGAACGATGCTGAACTTTGTCGCAACGACGTTCGACCGCGCGGCTTGAGCCTCCGCCATGGCGATCGTCGTCTTCGACATCGGCAAGACCAATGTGAAGCTCTCCCTCGTCGAGGGCGGCGCGATCCGTCACACCTTGTCGAAGCCGAATATCAGCCTGCCCGGCCCGCCTTATCTGCATTTCGACGCGGAGGCGACCTGGAATTTCCTGCTGCAGGGCTTCGCCAAGCTCGCCGGCATGGCCAGGATCACCGACATCGTGCCGGTCGCGCATGGCGCCGCCTGTGCGCTGGTCGATGCCGAAGGCGATCTCGCGCTGCCGCTGCTGGATTACGAGCAGCCGATCGAGAATGACGATTACGAGCAGGTCAAGGCGCCGTTCCAGGAGACTTTCACGCCGACGATGGCCAACGGGCTGGTCTTCGGCCGCCAGGTCTACTGGCAGTCCAAGGCATTCCCCGACGGCTTCGCCCGGACCAAATACATCCTCGGCTATCCGCAATATTGGAGCTTCCGCCTGACCGGGAATCCGGCGACCGAGGTGACCGCGATCGGCTGCCATAGCGGCCTCTGGCGCCCGGCCGAGGGCAGGTTCAGCAGCTTCACCGAGCGCATGGGCTGGCGGCATTTCTTCGCGCCGATGCTGAAGGCGAGCGACGTGCTCGGCACTGTCCTGCCCGAGATCCGCAGTCAAACCGGCCTGCCGGAGGACTGCCGCGTGCGAGTCGGCATCCATGACAGCAACGCGTCCTTCCTGCGCCATCGCATGGCGCGGCCGGTTCCCTTCGCGGTCGCGTCGACCGGCACCTGGGTCGTCTGCATGGCGGCGGGCGCCGATCCCAGGGGCATGCCGGAGAATCGGGGCTGTCTCGCCAATGTCGATGCGCTCGGCGCGCCGGTCGCGACCTGCAATTTCATGGGCGGCCGCGAGTTCGCCGAGCAGACGCGCGATCTCGCCGGCTGCATCACCACGCTCGAATCCGCGGCCGAGGTGGTCGCGCGCGGCTCCATTCTGGTTCCCCCGCTGAACAAAGGCGGCGGCCCGTTCGTCGGCGCTCCGGTCGGCGGACCCGCGGGCGCGCCCACCGAGAACGGCGAGCAATCGGTCGCCCGCGCCAGCCTCTATCTCGCGCTGATGACCGATTATTGCTTCGATCTCATCAAGGCGCGCGGGCCGGTGATCGTCGAGGGCAGTCTCACCGGCAACCAGACCTATCTTCAGGCGCTGGCGACGTTGCGCCGGAAGGATGGCGTGCTGGTCTCGAGCGATACGACCGGAACGGTCAGCGGCGCCGCTCTGCTCGCCGACGTGAACATCGCCGATGAGCCGGAGGCGGTCGAACCGCTCGATCTCAAGATCGACGCCTATCGCAAAAGCTGGCGCGAGGCGCTGCCGGCATGAGCGATCTCATCGCCCTTTCCGGCATCTCCAAATCCTTCGGCCCGGTCAAGGTGCTGAAGGAGGTAAGCTTCGACGTGAAGCCGGGCGAAGTGCATGCGCTGCTAGGCGAGAACGGCGCCGGCAAGTCGACCCTGATCAAGATCATGGCCGGCGTCATCGGCGCCGATAGCGGCGAGATGAAGGTCAACGGCCAGGCGGTCAAGTTCGCCTCGCCGCGCGAAGCCGCGGCCCATGGCATCGCCACGGTCTATCAGGAATTGCTGCTCTTCCCGGAGCTGACCGTCGCCGAGAACATCTATCTCGGCCATGCGCCGAAGACCCGATGGGGCATGCTCGATTGGTCGGCGATGCGCGCCGGCGCGCGCGCCTTGCTGGATTCCCTCGACAGTCCCGATCTCGATGTCGATGTGCTGGTGGGCAAGCTCTCGGTCGCCAACCGCCAGCGGGTCGAAATCGCCAAGGCGCTCTCGCAAGACGCCAAGCTGGTCATCATGGACGAGCCGACCGCGGCGCTCGCCGACGCCGATGCGAAGCGCTTGATGGCGGTGGTGAAGATGCTGCGCGACCGTGGGGTCGGCATCGTCTATGTCAGCCATCGCCTGCCGGAGATCTTCGCGCTGGCCGACCGCGTCACGGTGCTGCGCGACGGCGCCTATGTCGGAACGCGCGCGATCTCCGACGTGACCGAGGCCGATCTCGTCTCGATGATGGTCGGCCGCGCCATCGATCATCTGTTCCCCAAAGTCGATGTGCCGCGCGGCGAGGTCGTGCTCGAGGTGAAGAACCTCGCCTATCGCGATGTCGTCCAGGATATCAGCTTCAGCCTGCACGCCGGCGAGATCCTGGGCATCGCCGGCCTGGTCGGCTCCGGGCGGACCGAGCTGGCCCTCACCATCTTCGGCATCACGCCGGCCACGTCCGGCGAGATTCTGCTCGACGGCAAGCCGGTCGCCATCAAGAGCCCCGGCGAGGCGCGCGGGCTCGGCATCGCCTATATCCCGGAGGATCGCGGCTTGCAGGGGCTGATCCGGCCGCAGACCGTGCGCGAGAATGTCTCGCTGGCGATCATCGACCGCATCGCCAAGGCTCTGGTGGTCGATCGCGGCAAGGAGGCCGCGCTGGCCAGGGATGCGATCGCGCGCTTCGGCATCCGCACCCGCGGTCCGGAACAGCGCGTGCGCCAATTGTCCGGCGGCAACCAGCAGAAGGTCGTGCTGGCGAAATGGGTCGCGGCCGAGCCGCGGGTCCTGATCATGGACGAGCCGACCCGCGGCATCGATGTCGGCGCCAAGGCCGAGATCCATGCGCTGATGAGCCGGCTCGCCGGCCAGGGGCTCGCGGTGCTGATGATCTCCAGCGAACTGCCGGAAGTGCTGGGCATGAGTGACCGCGTCCTGGTGATGCGTGGCGGTCGGATCGTCGCCACGTTCGACCGCGATCAGGCGACGCCCGATGCGGTCGGCTCGGCGATGACGGCGGCCAAACGCGGCCAGAGCCTGGAATCGGCGGGGGCGGCGGCCGAATGACCCTGCAAGCCCTCGCCCGCCCGGTCCCCGCGCGAAGCTGGCGCGTCGTCGCCGAATCCTACGGCCAGGAGCTGGTCATCCTCGGCGCGCTGATCGTGCTCTTCGTCGGCGTCGGGCTTTACAACCCGCGCTTCCTCTCCTCGACCAACCTCACCAGCGTCTTCGTCGGCAATGCCTTCATCGCGATTGCCGCGATCGGCATGTCGATGGTCATCATCTCCGGGAATATCGACGTGTCGGTCGGTTCGCTGATCGGCGTGCTCGGCACCATCGCCGGCACGCTCGCGGTCAACGGCTATCCGATCATCGTCTGCTGGCTGGTGCCGATCCTGATCGGCGTCGTCATCAATGCCGTTGTCGGGGTGCTGGTCGCCTATGCGCGCATCCCGTCGATCGTGGTGACGCTCGGCATGCTGTCGATCCTGAAAGGCGGCCTGATCAGCGCCACCGGCGGCGCCTGGATCAGCAACCTGCCGCCGGAATTTATGCTGGCGCAATTCCGCCTCTTCGGCCTGCCCTCCTCGATCTATTTCATGGTGATCCTGACCGTCGCGGCGGCCCTGTGGATGCGTTATTCCACCTTCGGCCGCACGATCTATGCGATCGGCGGCAACCCGGAAGCCGCAAGGGTGACCGGCATCCGCATCGAGCGCTCGGTGGTCGCGGTCTTCGCCATCCATGGCATGTTCGCGGGGATCGCGGCGATCCTGTTCGCAACCCAGCTCCAGGTCATCCAATCGACCGTGCCGCCCAACCTGGAGCTGACCGTGATCACCGCCTCGGTGGTCGGCGGGGTCAGCATCCTCGGCGGTACCGGCACGGTGATCGGCTCGACCCTGGCCGCAATCCTGTTCGCGGCGATCGGCTCGTCGCTGGTCTTCCTCAATGTCTCCGCCTATTGGCTGCGCGCGGTGCAGGGTCTGATGATCCTCGCCACCGTGCTCGCGGACATGGCGCGCAGGAGGAGGATCTGATGACCGCCGCCCTCGACCGCGTGCTGCGCCATGAATCGATCCTCGGCCTGCTGCTGATCGCAACCCTGGCGGTGCTCGCCGGCCAGTCCGAGGCCTTCTTCACCGCCGACAACCTGCTGAACCAGGGCCGCCTGATGGCCGAGGTCGGGCTGGTGACGCTGCCGATGACCTTCGTCATCATCACCGGCGGGATCGATCTCTCGGTCGGCTCGATCTTCGGCCTCTGCTGCATCCTTCTGGGCGTGTTCTGGCAGAAGGTCGGCATGCCGCTGCCGGTCGCGATGGTCGCCGCGATCCTCATGGGCGGCGTCGCCGGGCTCGGCAACGGCATCATCATCACCCGCTTCAAGGTGCCGCCGCTGATCGCGACGCTCGCCACCCTGGCGCTCTATCGCGGCCTCGCCGAGGGCATCGCCCAGGCGCGCTCGGTCCGCGGCTATCCCGACTGGTTCTTCCAATTGGGCCAGTACGATTTCCTCGGCGCGCCGACCCAGCTCTGGATCCTGATCGCGCTCTTCATCGCCGCCGCCTTCGTGCTCGGCATGACCACCTTCGGGCGCACGATCTATGCGATCGGCTCGAACGAAGTGGCGGCGCGCTTCTCCGGGCTCAAGGTCGATCGTGCCAAACTGGTGATCTACGGCACGTCCGGCCTGATCTCGGGCCTGGCCGCGGTCATCTTCGTCTCGCGGGTCTCGACCACGCGCTCGGATATGGGCACCGGGCTCGAGCTCGACGTCATCACCGCGGTGGTGCTGGGCGGCACCTCGATCTTCGGCGGGCGCGGCACGATCATCGGCACCGGCCTCGGCCTGATCCTGATGCAGGCGCTGAAGAACGGGCTGGCGCTGGCGGGCGTGAAGGGCGACGGCACCATCGTCGTCATCGGCGCGGTGCTGATCGCCGCGATCCTGATCGGCAATCTTCTGAGTCGTAACGGCGACGGCTGAATGCGGGAGGCAGGCGTGGATCCTCGCCGTCAACAACCCACGCCAACATGGAGGAGGAAGACGATGTACAGGACTATGGTACTGGCCCTTGGCCTCACTCTCGGCACGGGCACGATCGCCCTTGCCGATTCGCCCTGGACCGGCGGCGACAACCTGCCCACCAGCCCGCTCGCCTGCGACAGCAGCGGCGGTGGCGGGGGCGCCGCGGCAGGCAATTATGACGGCGGCCAGCCGACCGGTGCGCCGGATCTGAAGGGCAAGCCGGTGAAGGTCGTCGACGTGCCGAAGCTGATCGGCATCGGCTATTTCAACGCCACGTCCAAGGGCATCGCCGACGCCGCCAAGGAGCTCGGCAATGTCGATGCCAAGACCGACGGTCCGACACAGGCCAATATCGACCAGCAGATCACCTTCATCGACAACTACATCACCAGCGGCGTGAACGGCATCCTGTTCTCCGCCAACGACCCGGTCGCGATCGCGCCGGTGCTGAAGAAGGCGCTGAGCAAGGGCATCCATGTCGTCGGCTACGACGCCAACTCGCAGCCCGACGCCCGCGAATGGTTCGTCAACCAGGCGCAGTTCAACGGCATCGGCAAGGCGATGGTCGATGACATGGCCAAGGAGATCGGCGAGGACGGCGCCTTCGCCATCGTCACCTCGACCTTCACCACGCCCAACCAGGCGCGCTGGATCTCCGAGATGGCGGCCTATCAGGCCAAGTGCCATCCGAAGATGAAGTGGCTGGAGACGGTGGAGGCCCAGGAGGACAACAACCTCTCCTTCAACCAGGCGACCACCCTGATCAACAAATACGGCGACGACCTGAAGGGCATCTTCGGCATGACCAGCGTCGCGACGCCGGCCTCCGCCGAGGCTGTCACCCAGGCCAACAAATGCGGCAAGATCGCGGTGGTGGGCCTCGCCACGCCGAACGCGATGAAGCCCTATGTCGCCAAGGATTGCGTGAAGTCGGTGGTGCTCTGGAACCCGGTCGATCTCGGCTATGCGGCGATGTACGTGCTGCGCGCGGCGATCGACGGCGACCTGAAGCCCGGCGCCACCTCGGTCAAGGCCGGCAAGCTCGGCGAGCTGCAGATCATCAACGGCAGCGAAGTCCTGCTCGGCGCGCCGACCACCTTCACCAAGGACAACATCAACGACTTCGATTTCTGACCCTGAGATACTTGCAGCACGGCGCGGTCCCGCAAGGGCCGCGCCGATTTTTCCGCCTACCCCCGGCCGACGAACGGCATCTTGGTCGCCATCACGGTCAGCGACAGCACGTTGGCGTCGAGCGGCAGGCTGGCCATGTAGAGCACCGAGCTCGCCACATGCGCGACGTCGAAGGTCGGCTCGGTCTTGATCGAGAGGTCGGCTTGCAACACGCCTTTGGTCATCTGCTGGGCCATCGGGGTCAATGTATTGCCGATATCGATCTGCCCGCAGGCGATGTTGTATTTGCGGCCGTCCAGCGCCGTCGATTTGGTGAGACCATGCACCGCATGCTTCGAGGCGGTGTAGGGCGCGGAGTTCGGCCTGGGCGCGGTCGCCGAGATCGAACCGTTGTTGATGATGCGGCCGCCCTGGGGAGTCTGCTCCTTCATGATCTTGAAGGCCTCCTGGGTGCAGTAGAAGACGCCGCTGATATTGGTGTCGACCACCGACTTCCACTGCTCCGCGGTCAGCTCTTCCAGGTTGATCGCCGGCGCGTTGGTGCCGGCATTGTTGAACAGCACATCCAGCCGGCCGAAGGCCGCCTTCACCTTGGCGAAGAGCGCGGCCACGGATTTAGGGTCGGTGACGTCGCAGGGGATGGCGATCGCCGGCTTGCCGACCTCTTTCACCACTTCCTCCAGCGGCTCCGGCTTGCGCCCGGTCACTGCCAGGCGATAGCCGGCCTTGCCGAAGGCCAAAGCCACCGCGCGCCCGATGCCGGAACCGGCACCCGTCACCAGAACAACCTTTCCGTCGCCGCTCATGCTCGTCCCCATTTGATTTTGGCCGACGACCCTTCTGCCCCAAACTGCCCGCCAGGGCCAGCCCACGGGTCGCCAAGCTCCGCCCTATCGTTTTCCATATGTTGACTCGTTCGGCAGGGCCGTCCGAAACTATTATACAGTATACAGTCAGGAGTATCCGTCCGCACAATCAATCGCTTAAGAGCGCATCATAACGAATCAGGGAGACAGACATGACGCTTCCAATCTCGCGACGGCTCTTCGTCGCCGGCACTTCCGCTTCGCTCGCCATCGCCGCCATCCGCCGCGCGGCTTTCGCCGCCGACGCCATGGACGAGATCCATTGGGGACTGCCCTCGGTGAAGGACACGATGTTCGTGCCCCGGGCCTGGAGCACCTATGTCGGTGCGATCATGTCCCTGGTGCAGGAAGGGACCCTCGCTTTCGGCGACAATCTCGGCCTCGAGCCCGCGACCGCCGAGAGCTGGAAGCAGGCCGATCCCACGACCTATGTCTACACGCTCCGCAAGGGCGTCACCTTCGGCGACGGCTCGCCGCTCACCCCCGACGACGTGGTCGCGAGCTACAAGTTCCACATGGATCCGAAATCGGGCTCGCAGCTCGCCGCCTTCTTCAGCTCGGTCGACACCGTGACCGCTTCGGGCGAGAACGAAGTCACGGTGAAGCTGAAACACGCCGACGCGCAGTACCAGTACACGCCTGCGCATATGGCGGGCTTCATCTTCAAGAAGAGCCAGATCGAGGGGAATACCGAGGATCTCGGCGGCCCGGACGTTCCCGTGCTCGGCACCGGCCCCTATAAGCTGACCGAGTTCTCGCCGGCGGAGAAGGCGGTGCTCGAAGCCCGCGACGATTATTGGGGCCCGGTGAAGCCGGTCGCCAAGCGCATCGTCTTCACCGGCATCCCCGATCACCAGACCCGCCTGCTCGCCATGAAGAACGGCGACATCGACGGCACCTTCGATCTCGCCATCTCCGAGATCGACCAATGGAAGGGCCTGGGCAATTGCGACGTCATCACCGCGCCGTCGCTGGGCGTCTTCATGCTGACGCTGGACCACTCCGCGGCGCCGTTCGACGACATCCATGTCCGCAGGGCGATCGCCTATGCGGTCGATCGGGAAGGGCTGGTGAAGGCGCTGCTGAAAGGCAACGGCGAGGCGGCGACCGCGCTCAATCCGCCGGAAATCTGGAGCGGCATCCTTCCGCCGGAAGAGGTGAAGAAGTTCTACGCCACCTTGCCCGGCTACTCCTTCGACCTCGCCAAGGCCAAGGAAGAGATGGCGCAATCGGCGCATAAGGACGGCTTCGATGTCACCGTGCCGGGCAGCACCAACGACCCCTACATGATCAACATCCTGCAGAGCGTCGCCGAGAACCTGAAGCAGATCGGCATCAACATGAAGGTGCAGGAGGTCGACGACAACACCTGGCTCTCCGGCTACTTCCGGCACGAGAATCTCGGCATGCAATGCATGGCCTACTATCCGGATTTCGCCGATCCCGCCAACTATCCCTACCTGTTCTTCGATTCGGCGAACGCGCAGAAGGACGGCATGAACGGGTCCAACTTCAAGAACGCGGATGTCGACAAGGCCATGGACACCGCGCTCAAGGAAGGCGACCCGAAGGTGCGGGCCGACGCCTTGCAGCAGGTCTTCAAGATCGCCAATGACGATGTCGCGGTGGTGCCGATCTTCTGGCCGGCTTCCGCCATGGCGATCAACAACAAGCTGCAGCTCAAGGGCTACACCGCCTTCTGGTACAATATTCCGTGGGCCATCCGCGGCTTCGGTCCGAAGGTGGCGTAGTCGCGTAGATCGTCGAGAGAACGAGTCTGGGGTTCCCCCACCAACCTCCCCCGAAGACGGGGGAGGCTTTTCTTGCATCCTTCTTCAGATATCCTTTCTTAGCCCTCCCCGTCTTCGGGGAGGGTTGGGAGGGGAACCCCGCAATGATTGCTTCTTGGTGAATACGAATGGACAAACTGGCTGACGCGTTGAAGCGGCTGGACCGCATCCGCTTCCCCTCGAGCGTCACCTTCGACCGCAGCGGCAACGCGCTCGCCGCGGCGATCAGCCCCGCAAGCCATGAAGCGAACGAAAGCACCCGGACCCGCATCTGGCGCTACACGCTGGACGGCGCCGCGACCCAGCTCACCCACGGCCCGAACGGAGATTCGCTGCCGGCCTATTCGCCCAGGGATGACCGGCTGGCCTTTGCCTCCGACCGCACCATCAAGGGCAAGGCCGACCTCTTCCTCCTCGACAACGGCAAGGTCAGCCCGCTGGGCAAGATCCCCGGCACGATCGAAGACCTGCGCTGGAGCCCCGATGCCGCGAGCATCTTCGTGCTCGCCGCCGATCGCGGTCTCGACGGCGGCGCCACCAATGGCGCGGTCCGCATCTGGTGGGACGGGATCGAAGACCCCGCCGTCACCAATGCCACCGATGCCAAGCGTCGTTTGTTCCGCGTCACCGTCGCCGGCGGGGCGACGGTCGAGATCGGGCCGAAGGACTCCACGGTCTGGGAGTTCGATCTCCTGGGCGACGGCGCCGTCGCGCTGGTCTCCGAGGATGCCAGCGAGCGCGGCTGGTATCACACCAAGATCGCACGCCTCGATTTCGCCAGGCGCTCGGCCGAGATCCTGCATCACTCGCCGTGGCAGCTCCAGAGCCTCGCCGCTTCGCCATCGGGCAAACAGGTCGCCTTCCTCGAAGGCTGGTCCAGCGATCGCGGCCTGGTCGCCGGCGAAATGCGCGTGCTCGACCTGGCATCCGGCAAGGTCCGCAGCATCGCTGCCAAGGAGCAGTCCAGCGTCACCTCGATTCAATGGCGCGACGAGGAACGGCTGTGGTTCGCCGGCTGGTCGCGGCTCGGCACGATCTACGGCGTGGTCAAGCTCGACGGCACGTTCGAATGGACCGCGACCGAGGACGCCGTGATCGGCGCCAACAGCTTCAACGCTGCGATCGTCCCGAAAGCCGATGGCAGCGGCATCGCCGCGATCCGCGACGCGGTCAATGCGCCGCCGGAGATCATCTTCAAGCGGACGGCGCCCGGCTCCAATGCGGATTGGCAGAAGATCACCGCGCTCAACGGCGATGTCTTCCAGGGCTTCGACTACCCGGAGGTGCGTCACGCGCAATGGAAGGGCCGCGACGGCCTCGGCCTGGAAGCGCTGATCCTCATCCCGCAAGGCGCCAAGGGTCCGCTGCCGACCATCGTCGATATCCATGGCGGCCCGAGCTGGGCAACGCGCTACGCCTCCAATCCGGGCTATGGGTTGCCTTATGCCGCGGCGGGCTATGCCGTGTTCCTGCCGAACTATCGCGGCAATACCGGCTGGGGCCAGGCCTTCGGCCGGATGAATATCGGCGATCCCGGCGGCGAGGAGTTCCAGGACATCCTGGCCGGCATCGACTGGTGCGTGGCGCAAGGCTTCACCGATGGCGACAGGCTCGGCGTCACCGGCGGCAGCTATGGCGGCTACATGACCGCCTGGGCGGTCGCGACCACCAACCGCTTCAAGGCCGCGGTGATGGTCTCGGGCATCTGCAACCAGGTGAGCTGCCATTATTCCTGCAACCACGATTTCCATGAGTTCATCAATGGCGGGCCGATGAAGGAGAGCAAGTTCCGCGCCGTCGCCGTCGACCGCTCGCCGCTCACTCGCCTCGACAGGCCGACGACGCCGACCTTGATCATTCACGGCATCGAGGATCGCTGCACGCCTTTGGGCCAGGGCCAGGAGTTCTACAGCGCGCTCTTGGAGCGCGGCTGCGAATCCGAGCTGGTCGCCTATCCGCGCGAGGGTCACGGCAACCGCGAATATCCGCACAAGGTCGATGCCTGGCGCCGCTCGGTCGCATGGTTCGACCGCTTCCTGCGGCCGGAGAAGGTGACGGCGGAATGACTCGCTCCGCGGTCCTGCGGCTGATCCTGGAGCGCCTCGCGGTCGCGATTCCGCTGCTGTTCCTGATCTCGCTCGGCGTCTTCGCGCTGGTGCATATCGCGCCGGGCGATCCGGTGCGCGCCTTGCTCGGCACGAGACCCTCCGATCCCGAGACCATCGCCAATCTGCGCGCGAAGTATCACCTCGACGATCCCTTCATCGTGCAATACGGCAAATGGCTGTGGCAGGTGCTGCACGGCGATCTCGGCCGCTCGATCAACGGCAACCGGCTGGTCTGGAATGCGATCAAGGAACGCGCCGGCGTCACCCTGGTCCTCAGCGGCATCGGCACCGCGATCGTGCTGGTCTTCGGCATCCTGCTTGGCATGATCGCCGCCTTCAAGCGCGGCACGCGGATCGACCGGGCCATGGTGATGTTCGGTGTCTTCGGCATCTCCTCGCCGGCCTTCGTCACCGGCATCTTCCTGCTCTACCTCTTCGGCGTGGTGCTGGGCTGGTTCCCGACCTTCGGCGCCGGGCGCGACAATCTCGGCGACATGCTCTGGCACATGACCCTGCCGGCCCTGGCCCTGGCGCTCTCGGTCATGGCGATCGTGGTCAAGATCACCCGCGCGGCCATGATCGAGGAGCTCGACCGCGACTACGTCACCTTCGCCCGGGCGCGCGGCTTGAGTGCCACGCGCATCACGCTGGCCTATGTGCTGCGCAACGCGCTGATCCCGGTGATCACCGCCGCCGGCATCGTGGTGGTGGGGCTGCTGGCGAGCGCCATCTATGTCGAGGTGACCTTCGCCCTGCCGGGCCTCGGCTCGCTGACCGTCGATTCGGTGCAGAAGCGCGACATCCCCTTGATCCAGGGCACGACCCTGATCTTTGCCTGCTTCGTGGTCGCCATCAATCTGATCATCGACGTGATCTACACCCTGATCGACCCCCGCATCCGGTTCGGCAAGGTGCAGTCATGACCATGGCGATGGACCCGCGGGTGCAGAAGGCCGAGGCCGGCGCCTTCAAGCGCCACGGCCTCACCATCCCGCTGCTGCTCTGTTTCGCGCTGGTCGCGGTGGTCGTGATCTGCGCCATCTTCGGCTCCTCGATCGCGCCGGATTCGCCTTTCACCCAGCGCCTCGATGTCGGCGACAAGCCGCCCTCGGCGCAATTCCTGGCCGGCACCGATCTGCTCGGCCGCGACGTGCTGTCCCGCGTGATCCATGGTGCGCGTACCGCACTTGTGGGGCCGATCATCGTCGCGGCGGGGGCCTTCGCCATCGCGACCTTGCTGGGCCTGCTCTCCGGCTATCTCGGCGGCATGGTCGATACCGCGGTGATGCGCTGGGTCGATTTCATGCTGGCCCTGCCCGGTCCGCTGGTCGCCATCGTGGTGGTCGGCGTGATCGGCGGCGGCTATTGGACCGCGGTGCTGGTGCTGATCATCCTCTTCACCGCGCCCGACACCCGGATCGTACGAAGCACCGTGCTGGAGCAGCGGCCTTTGCCTTATATCGACGCCGCGCGGGCGCTCGGCGTTTCCAAGCGCCGCATCCTGTTCGTGCATATCCTGCCGAACATCCTGCCGCTGATCCTGGCCTATGTGGTGCTGGATTTCGCCTTTGCCCTGGTGAACCTCGCCGGACTCTCCTTCCTCGGTCTCGGCGTCGAGCCGGGCACGCCGGATTGGGGCCGCATGCTGTTCGAGAACCGCAACATCCTCTTCACCAATCCCCTGGGCCTGCTGTTCCCCGCCGGCATGATCATCCTGACCGCCGTCAGCATGAACCTGATCGGCGACTGGCTGTTCGAGCGCCTGACGAAATGAGCATGGAGCCGTTGCTGACCGTCCGCGACCTGGCGATCTCCGCCGGCGGCCGCGCCATCACCGTCGCCACCGATCTCGATGTCGGCCGGGGCGAGACCGTGGCCATTGTCGGCGAATCCGGCTCCGGCAAATCGCTGACGGCAAAGGCGATCGCCCGCCTGCTGCCGGGCGGCGTCGCTGCGACCGGCAGCATCCGCTATGACGGGACCGAGCTCACGCAGTTGCCGGAGCGCGAGATGCGCGCCTTGCGCGGCCGGCGCATCTCCATGCTGCTGCAGGATCCGTTCACGATGATGAACCCGCTGATGAAATGCGGGAAGCACATCGAGGAGATGCTGCGCGGCAATCCCGCCTTTGCCGGCCGCGCCGCGATGAAAGCCGAGGTGCTGCGGCGTCTGTCGGAGGTGGGCATCACCGACCCCGACGTCGCCGAGCGCATGCCGTTCCAGCTCTCCGGCGGCATGTGCCAGCGCGTGGCGATGGCAGCGGCCTTGGCCCGCGACCCCGAGCTGCTGATCGCCGACGAGCCTTCGACCGCGCTCGACGTGACGACCCAGGCCGAGATCATGAAGCTGCTGAAGCGCGTCCAGCAGGCGCGCGGCATGAGCCTGATCCTGATCACCCACGATCTCCGCCTCGCCTTCTCGACCTGCGACCGGATCCATGTGCTCTATGCCGGCTCGCTCCTGGAGATCGGCGAGACCGGCGCCGTCGAGCCCGATCCCTTCCACCCCTATACTTTGGGATTGCTGCTCTCCGAACCGCCGGCCGACCGCCGCGTGCCGAAGCTGATCGCGATCCGCGGCCAGGTCCCACGTGCCGACAGCGTTGCGGATCGCTGCGCCTTCGCCGATCGCTGCGACTGGGCGCAGGACAAATGCCGCGCCGGCAAGCCGGCTTTGGCCGAGCTCGTACCCGGACGCTGGACCGCCTGCATCCGCCGTGACGAGATCGCCGGAGAGATGCGTGCCCTCCGCGCCGCCGGCATCGCCGCGGCCGCCGCCGCGCCGGAGGCCGTCACGGCACCGGCGATCATCCGCGCGCGCGAGGTGGTGAAGACCTTCGGCGGCCGTCGCGGCCGCGGCGTGCAGGCGCTGAAAGGCGTCTCGATCGATGTCGGGCCGGGCGAAAGCGTCGGCCTGGTCGGCGAATCCGGTTCGGGCAAGACCACCCTCGGCCGCTGCCTGGTCGGCCTCGAGACGCCGACCAGCGCCAAGATCGAGATCAACGGCATCGACGCATCGAGCTTCGCCACGATGTCGACCTCGGATCGGACCGCCGTCCGCCGCACCATCCAGATGGTGTTCCAGGACCCCTATTCCACACTGAACCCACGGCACTCGATCCGCCGTGCCTTGACCGAAGCCATCCGGACGGCGGGCCCTGAAGCGCTCGCCCGCGCCGATGCCCGCGTGCTGGAGCTTCTGAGAGAAGTCGGCCTGCCCGAGAGCTACGTCGAGCGGCGCCCGGCTTCCCTCTCCGGCGGCGAGCGCCAGCGCGTCGCCATCGCCCGGGCGCTGTCGGTCGCGCCGAAGATCCTGGTCTGCGACGAGCCGGTCTCGGCG
>DASZYM010000450.1:0-3042 GCA_035545355.1 Dongiaceae bacterium | reverse complement strand
GCACGGCGCGACAGGTCCCGCAGCACCGCGCTGATCACCGCCGCGATCTGGCGGGCCGGCACGCCCTCGTTCAGCAGGCCGCCGGCGATTTCCGGGACGCGCTTCTGGATCGCGGCCAGGTCGGCGGCGCTATGCGCGGCGCTGCCGTCATCGGCCAGGATCAGCGCATGCTGGGCCCGAAGCTTCAGCAGCGCGCCGGCGGTGACGATCCCCAGCAACCGCCCGTCGAGCGGATCGGTGACGGCGAGGTGGCGGAAGCCGCCTTGCGCCATGCGCGCCAGGGCCGAGAAGACGAAGGCATCCGGCGGCAGCGACCGGACCGGCGCGGTCATCAAGGCCTCGACCGGCCTCTCCAGGCCCGGCGCACCGTGCTGGGCGACGGCGTTGAGGATGTCGCGCTCGGTGACGATGCCGACCGGCTTGCCCGCCGCATCGGCGACCAGCAGCGAGCTGATCTTCGCCTGGCGCATCGCGGCGGCCGCGGCGCGCGCATCGGCGGTGCCGGCGATGGTGCGGACCGGCGATGTCATGACCTCGCTCAGCCGATGCTGGTAGGGATAGGGATCGATCCGGGCGAGGGCCGCCTCGGCGGTCACGGTGCCGCCTCGCCCTCGACGCGGTGGGCCTGCGCGATCCGGCGCGCCGTCATCTGGAACGCCATCGCCTGGCCGAGCGTGGCGATGCCGCGTTGCTGAAGCAGCGGCAGCAGGCGCAGATAGATATCCGCCGTGATGAGCGCGTCGCCGAGCGCCGTATGCCGGCGGCGCACCTGGACCCCAACCGCATCGGCGACGGCATCCAGGTCGAAATGCAGCGCCTCCGGCCGCAGCGCCGAATAGAGCAGAGCCGTGTCGAGCCAGGGCCGCTCCTTCCATTCGACCCCGACCGCATCGGCTGCGCGCTTCAGGATGGTCAGGTCGAACATGGTGTGATGACCGATCACGGCGACGCCGTCGAGCGCCGCCATGACGACCGGCGCCACGTCCCGGAAGCCGGGCGCCGGCAGGACCATGAGATCGGAAATGCCGTGCACGGCGGTGGAGCGCGCCGGGATCTGCCGCCCCGGATTGATCAGCAGGTCCAGCACGTCATGGCGCAGGCAGCGCAGGCCGGCCAGGCGCACGGCGCCCAGCGAGATCGGCCGATCGCGCTGCGGATCGAGCCCGGTCGTCTCGGTATCGAGCACCAAGGCCGGAAGCTCGCCGAGCGGCGTCTCCGCCGTCACCCGGATCGTCGGCCGATCGTGCAAGGCGAGATCGTGCTCGATCGGGCCCTGCACCGGCTGGTCGGCGGTGAAACGGATGACGGCGCCGCCGGCATCGGCAAAGGCGCTGACCGTCGCCTGCAAGGCCTGGCCGCCGGCGGTATCCAGGCTGCAATCGACCGGCTGCCGGCGATCGCGCGATTGCGCCATGGCCGTGGCGAGATCGGCGGCCGTCAGCACATCGTAGATGCTGGTCCCGACGACCGAGCGGCCGCCGGCGAAGAGGCTCCGCCCGGCGGCATTGGCCAGGCTGACCAGCCCCTCCTCGGTCACCGCCAGCACGCCGTCGGGCAGCGCGCTCAGGATCTGCTCCAGCCGGTGGTCGAGCTCGACCTGCTGCGCCCGCCGCCGGCCGATGAGATCGGCGACTGCGAGATAGAGGCGATCGACCGTATCCGGCGCATCGGTGCGCACCGGCGGCAAGGGCGTGTTGGTAGCGGCGAGCGCGATATGGCCGCGCAGCCGCTCCAGCCGTGCATGGACGCGCCAGGTGGCGCTCTCCAGGATGGCGATGGCGCACAGACCGAGGGCGGCCATGGCGAGCAGCGCATAATGCCGCCCTCCGAGCGCGCGCCAGTCGAGACCGGCGGCGGCGAGCGCGGCCAGGCCGGCGACCGCCAGCACCAGTCCCACGAGAACAGCACTTCGCCTCGATCCGCCGAGCAGAGTCGCCTCTCCCCATCACATCCGTTCGGGATTAGACCTCCGGCCGTGGCCTTGGACAAGCGCCGGTTGCCAGGGCCCCCGGCACCGATCAAGATGCGCCCGGATCGGGCCGGAGACGGGATGGAACGCGTTGAATGAGAGTCTGGTCGAGGGCTGCCGGGTGCTGGTCGCCGACGACTCGCCCTTCGCCCTGGAATTGATCAAGGCGATTTTGGAGAAGGCCGGCTGCATCAATCTCGCGGGCGCGGGCGGCGGGCGCGAGGCGCTGGCTTTGGCCGAGGCCGCGGAATTCGACGTGGTCCTGCTCGACGTCACCATGCCGGATATGAACGGCTATGAGGTGACGCGGCAATTGCGCGCCAGGAACCAGAAGCCCGGCCCGGTGATCGTGATGCTGACCGGCCGCGACATCGTCGAGGTCGATGCCGAGGCCCGCGCCGCCGGCGCCGACGGCGTCATGTCCAAGCCGGTGGATCGCCGCCGCTTGCTGGCGCTCTTGGAAACGCTGCTGCAGGAACGCCGCGCGGCTTAGACCGACGAAACATCGTCACCCCCGGGCTTGACCCGGGGGTCTCAGGCCAATTGGAACCAGATGCCCGGGTCAAGCCCGGGCATGACGTGTTTTGTCGTCACGCCTTCATCCTTGCGCCGCTCGGATCGTGCATCGGGCGCAGGCTGGCGCGGGCTCCGTGACGGACGCCGGCGATGGCGATCTCGAATTTGCCGGACTTGATGAAATCGGCGTCGACGCCGGCCTCGTTCGAGACATAGCCCATGCCGATCGCGGCACCGATCGTGTGCCCGTAATTGGCCGAGGTCACCAGGCCCACCCGCTTGCCGTCGCGATAGATCGGCTCGTTGTGATAGAGCAGCAGCGCCGGGTCTTCCATGGCGAACTGCACCATGCGCCGCTTCAGCACGTTGGCGGAGCGCTGCTTCTCGACCGCCGCCTTGCCGATGAAGTCCTTGGAGAAATCGCAGGTGAAGCCCAAGCCCGCTTCCAGGATCGAGTCATGGGTGCCGATATCGTGGCCCCAATGGCGGAACGCCTTCTCGATGCGCATGGAATCCATCGCATGCATCCCGGTCGGATGCAGGCCGAACTCCTCGCC
>DASZYM010000449.1:0-2730 GCA_035545355.1 Dongiaceae bacterium | reverse complement strand
GGAAAGACGATGCCCGACAGCGTGCCCGCCGGATGCGTTTCCGCGGCATCGATCGCGGCCATCGCGGTTTCGAACGCCTGTGCTCCGTCGTCCTCCTTCCACTTGTAGCCGTAAGACGATGCGTCGGTTCTGGTCCAGCCGGCGCTGGCCATGGCAGGCCCGAGATAGGAGCGCATGCCCGAGCGCGCGGCCATGTCGATCCAGCCCTCGTAGATCGGCGAGTTGTCGATGATCGTCGTCGTTCCCGACTTCAGGAGCTCGGCATAGGCGACCGAGGCGGCGACCAGGCAGGACCGAGGCGAGATGATCCATCCCGGCATCCAGTCATACATCGCCATAAAGCCCAAAGCCGGGTTGCCGAAATCCTCGGCGAAACCCTTGTTGAGCGCCTCCGACCAGGGATGGGTGTGGGTGTTGATCAACCCGGGCATGACCATGACCCCGCGGCCATCGATCACGTGCTCGGCCTGACCGCGATAGTCCTTTCCGACATGGGTGATGGTGCTGCCGTCGAACGCCAGGTCGATGCCGCGGGCATATTCGTGTCGGCGCAGGGCCTCGTTCCAGATAACCGCCCAAGCGGCGTTTTTGACGACGGTCGACATGATCCCCACCCTTTCGGTCCTTCTAAGCGCCATGATCGCCCGGCCGGGGCGGTGCCGCTGTCCTCCGGGGGTCCGCCATTGACCCGGCGGACCTGGGCCGCGGCCAGGGGTTTGCGCCAGGTGCATGGCACTAGATTTAACCATATTTATCAGCTATTTAAGTGTCCCGTTCCGGCGATTCTTCTTACTCGACAGCCTGTAACCTCGCTGTTAAATTCCGCGCGCTTTTCGCCCCTTAGCTGAGAGTGGGTGCGCTCCGGTTTCCCCAGGACGGGGACGGCGGCGGGAAGCGGATGCGGGTTCGGCGCCGGCGCTTTAGAGGCAGAGATGAAGATCCTGACGGGCAACAGCAATCGGCCTCTGGCCGAGGCGATCTCTGCCTATCTCAATCTGCCGCTGGTGAATGCCAGCATCCGGCGCTTCTCCGACATGGAAGTCTTCGTCGAGATCCAGGAGAACGTGCGCGGCGAGGACGTCTTCATCGTCCAGCCGACCTCGTTCCCGACCAACGACAACCTGATGGAGCTGCTGGTCATCCTGGACGCGCTGAAGCGGGCCTCCGCGCGCCGCATCACCGCCGTCCTCCCCTATTACGGCTATGCGCGCCAGGACCGGAAGTCCGGCTCGCGCACGCCGATCTCGGCCAAGCTGGTCGCCAACCTGATCACCGTCGCCGGCGCCAACCGGGTGCTGACCGTCGATCTCCATGCCGGCCAGATCCAGGGCTTCTTCGACATCCCGACCGACAACCTGTTCGCCGCCCCGGTCCTGATCAAGGACATCAAGGAGCGCTTCCCGGGCAACAACCTCACCATCGTCAGCCCAGATGTCGGCGGCGTGGTCCGCGCCCGCGCCATCGCCAAGCGCCTGGATGCCGGTCTCGCCATCATCGACAAGCGCCGCGAGCGCGCCGGCGTTTCGGAAGTGATGCATATCATCGGTGAGGTCTCCGGCACCCGCTGCATCCTGGTGGACGATATCGTCGACAGCGCCGGCACGCTCTGCAACGCCGCGGTCGCGCTGAAGGAAGCCGGCGCCGAATCCGTCTCCGCCTATGTGACCCATGGCGTGCTCTCGGGCGGCGCGGTGGCGCGCGTCTCCGCCTCGCCGCTGCAGAGCCTGGTCATCACCGACAGCATCCAGGCGACCGAAGCGGTGCGCGTCTCGCAGACGGTGCGCCAGTTGACCATCGCGCCGCTTCTGGCCGAGGCGATGGCGCGGATCAGCGAAGAACGCTCGGTGTCCTCGCTGTTCGACTAGATACTCGAATTTCGGCATGCGGCCGCCCCACCAACCCCGCATGCCGAAATAAGAAGTAAGGTTGGTGGAAACCAAATCCGGGTCGGCACCCCTGGAGGCCACCCGGTCGTCGTGCGAATGGTTCGTGCGGCGGAACTGCGACGCTTGAAGGAGATACCAATGGCCGCAGTCGAAACCATCAGCGCGGAAGCTCGCGACCGCGCCGGAAAGGGGCCCGCCCGTGAATCTCGTCGTAACGGTCGTGTCCCTGCCGTCATCTATGGCGACAAGAAGGAACCGACGCTGATCACGCTCGATCCCAAGCAGATCGACAAGCTGATCCACAAGAAGACGTTCTATGCCACCCTGCTCGACGTCGATCTCGCCGGGCAGAAGCACCGCGTGCTGCCGCGCGACGTGCAGTTCGATCCGGTGACGGACCGCACCCTGCATGTCGACTTCCAGCGCATCGGCAAGGACACCAAGGTTCATGTCAACGTGCCGGTCGTCGTGAAGAACGAGGCGGCGAGCCCGGGCCTGAAGCGCGGCGGCGTGCTGAACCTGGTCCGCCACGAGATCGAGTTCGTCTGCTCGCCGGATGCGATCCCGCAGGCGATCGAGGTCGACCTGACCGGCCTCGAGATCGGCGGCTCGATCCACATCCACGCGGTGAAGCTGCCGGAGAATGCGCAGCTCGCGGTGCGCGAGCGTGACTTCACCGTGGTCTCGATCGGCGCTCCGACCGGCCTCAAGGCCGAGCAGCAGGAAGCCGCCGAGAAGGCCGCTGCTGCGGCTGCCGCTCCGGCCGCCGCTGCGCCGGGTGCCGCTCCTGCCGCCGGTGCGCCGGCTGCGGGCGGTGCCGCCGCTCCGGCTGCGGGTGCGCCCG
>DASZYM010000448.1:0-10639 GCA_035545355.1 Dongiaceae bacterium | reverse complement strand
CCCTCTCCCCGTTGGGGAGAGGGGACGCCACTCTGCAGCGGAAATTGCGGGCGTCATTCTCCTCCCTCTCCCCAACGGGGAGAGAGGGCCGGGGTGAGGGCAAGAGCTTGGTGTCGGGAACTAAGCCTCCCCCGTCTTCGGGGAGGTTGGTGGGGGAGCCCCGGACTCGCTGTCGTGATCGCTATGCGCCGCCGGTCTTGGTCGGGGCGGCGGTTTCGTCCTTATGGTCCGCGGCGCCGAGTCCGATCAGTGCCTTGCGCACGCCGCGCAGCAGTTCGGCGGAATGCCCCTCCGGTCCGGTCGCGGTCATGTTCTCTTCCGTGGCGACCATGTTCTCGCGCAGGTCGAACTCCCATTGGCGCAGCAGCTTGACCTTCTGCTGCTGCGACAGGTCCTCGGCGGACACGATCTCGCCGGGATGCGCATAGACCTTCGAGACGTCGGTGAGCGCCTCGTCAAAACGCGCATTGTTCATCCGAGCCTCCTCCCGTTGCAGGCGATGGCGCGGCCAAAAGCGAGGAACGCCGCACCGCCCCAATCCTCGCCCGATCAACCCTCGCGCGCCGGGGCCGGTTCCCCGGTCAATTCCCGTGTGATTTGCGCCCGGCGGCCACCGCCTCGATGCCGCGGGCACCCTCGGGCGCCTCGAAGACATCCGCGACCGATCGCGCCGTGCGCCGGCGCCAGTTCGGATGTTCCGCAACGGTGCCCGGGATGTTGACCGGCAGCACCTCGCCGGCGAGGTCGTCATACTGGGCCAGCGCGATGGCGCTGCCGGTCCGGCCGAGGAAGGCATGGACCGCGGCGGAACGCTCCGCCGGATCGCCGGCGCGGGCGGCATCGAGCTTCAGCGCCGCCGTCATCGCCGCGCCCTCGGCATCGCGCGCATGCGCCTTCCACCATCCCTCGAGCGGCAGCAGGTCATGGGTACCGAACATGGCGACCGATTGGCGCGCATAGCCGCTGCCCGGAGCGAAGCCCGCATGGTCGCGCTCGAACAGGATGACGCACATCGCGTAGAGCCCGGCTGCCGCCATGCGCTCGCGAAACCCGGACGGCACGGTCCCCAGATCCTCGCCGACCACCAGGCATTTCCGCCGATGCGATTCGATCGCCAGGATCGCCAGCAGCGAATTGGAATCGTTGCGCACATAGGCGCCTTCGAGCGCGGTCGCACCTCCCGGAATCCAGAGCAGCCGCTCCAGCCCCATCACATGGTCGAGCCTGAGCGCACCGGCATGCCGCATATTGGCGCGCACCAGGTCGCGCCAGGGCGCGAAATGCAATCGCCGCAGCGCGCGCGGATCGAAGGGCGGTACGCCCCAGACCTGGCCGACGGCGGAATAGGGATCGGGCGGCGAGCCGACCGCGACTTCGGTCGCGAAGGCCGACTTGCAGAGCTCGGCCTCGGCGCCATAAGGCGCCGGCCCGACCGCCAGGTCGCGATAGAGTCCGATCGGGAGTCCGCGCGACGCCTCCGCCAGCGTGCGGTCCGCCCACCATTGCAGGAACATGCGATAGCGCGCCTCGTCGCCATCGGCATCCGGCCAGGCGGCGAAGCGCAGCAAGGCATCGCCGCCCTCGCGGATGAAATCGCGGAACGCATCGCCCAAGGGATCACCCGCCCGGTCATGCCGCGCGCGGAATTGCGCCCAGACCTTGCGGAAGGCCTGCTGCTTCAGCGCGAAGACCGCGCCGTAATCCACCAGCGGTGCCGCGCGCAGGATCGCCGCCTTGCGCTCCGCTTCGGCGAACCAGGGATCGCCGGCGGCGAGGTCGCGATAGTCCGGCATGGTCGCGACATCGATATAGGCCGGCTCCAGGAAGCGCCGGTCGGACGGATAATACGGGCTGATATGATCGGGCCGATCCGGGAACAGCGCATGCAGCGGGTTGATGCCGACCAGCGCGCCGCCGGCCTGCGCCGTCCGGGCGACGATCTCGCCGAGGGTCGAGAGATCGCCGATCCCCCAATCCCGCGTGGAGCGCGCGCCGTAGAGATTGACCGCGATGCCCCAGCACTTGCCCTGTGCCAGCATCTGCGGCTGCCAGGCCTGGTCCGGCGCGGCGAGGATCGTCGCCTCCGCATCGCCGATCCTCAGCCGATGCACGCCCGGCGGAACATCGCCCGGCAGCGCGATGCGCCACTTCTCACGCCGCGCGCCTTCGACGCGCCGCGCTTCCTGCGCCGCGCCGTCGCTCGGCCGGAAGTGCATCACGCGGCTTTCGCCGTCTTCGCAATCGAGCACGGCCTCCAGCCGATTGCCGGCCGCGGCCTGGTCCACGATGGCGTCGATGGCCAGGGCCGCGCCGGCCCGCGTCCGTATCACCGGCGGCAAGGTGGTTCGCCAGGGATCGTCGGTCAGCGCCGCGAGGCTCCCGCGGATCTCCGCCGCATTCGTCGCCGGGATCCGCATCGCCTGCAGCAGCGCGCGCTTGGTCTCCGGCCCGACGACGTGATCGCGTCCCGTGGCGTCGCGATGCTGCGGCTCGATCCCCGCCAGCACCGCCAACCGATCCAGCAGCTCGGGATGATCCGGCGCCGCCGCCCCGCCCAGGTCGCCGAGAACGACGACCGCGCGCGCGGCGATACTGAGGGTCGCGCCGGTTGCAAAGGGCGTGGCATTGTCCGCCGCCGAATCCAGCAGCACCTGCCAGCCGCGCTCGGCCGGCGGCAAGGTCACCGTGCGCGCATCGCCGCCGTTCACCAGCAGATAGACATGGTCGGTTTCGTCCGCGTCGCCCGGCTCGTTCAGCTCCAGGCCCAGGAACTTCCGCGCGCCGTCGCGCCAATCGGCCTCGGTCATGACCGCGCCGTCGGCCCGCCGCCAGACTGCGTCGGGCTCCGCGGCGCCGTCCACCCGGGTACCGGTCAGGAAGCGGTCGCGGTGCAATGCCGGATGCGCCTTGCGCACCGCGATCGCCCGTCGGGTGAAGGCGGTCAGATCGGCGAATTGCGCCGCGCGCGCCCAGTCGATCCAGGTGGTCGCATTGTCCTGGGCATAGGCGTTGTTGTTGCCGTCCTGGGTCTGGCCCAGCTCGTCGCCCGAGCGCAGCATCGGCGTGCCGCGCGAGATCAGGATCGACGCGATCAGCGCTTTCAAGTCGGCCCGCCGCGCCGCCTCGATCTTCGGATCGGCGCTCGGCCCCTCGCTGCCGTGATTCCAGCTTATGTTGTCGTTGGTGCCGTCGGCATTGTGCTCGCCGTTGGCCTCGTTGTGCTTCTCCGCGTAGGAGACGAGGTCGAGCAGCGCGAATCCGTCATGCGCCGTGATGTAGTTGACGCTGTCGCTCGGCAGCCGTTTCGCCGGATCGAACCGGTCCGACGAGCCGGCCAGCCGTGAGGCCAGCGCGCCGACGCCCTCGGCGCTGCCTTGCCAGAAGCGCCGCATGTCGTCGCGGAACTTGTCGTTCCACTCCGCCATGCCCGACGGAAAGCCGCCGCCGCGATAGCCGCCGGGCCCGAGATCCCAGGGTTCGGCGATCAGCTTCACCCGGTTGAGGACGGGATCCTGGTGCAAGGCCGCCAGGAACGCGCCCTCGGCCTGGAAGCCGTTCGCGTCGCGCGCCAGCGTGGTTGCGAGATCGAAGCGGAATCCATCGACGCCGATCTCGGTCACCCAGTGCCGCATCGCGTCCATCACCAGGCGCAAGACCGGCGGCCGATCGACGGCGAGGCTGTTGCCGCAGCCCGTGACGTTGTCATAGAAGCGCGGCTCGCGCGGCTTCAGCCGGTAATAGAGCGCGTTGTCGATGCCGCGATAGCACACCGTCGCCCCGAGCTCGTCGCTCTCGCCGGTATGGTTGAAGACCACGTCGAGCACGATCTCCAATCCGGCGGCGTGAATGCGCTCGACCGTCTTGCGCATCGCCTCCAGCGCATCGCCGCCGGCCAGGCGCGGGTCCGGCGCCAGGAAGGTGATCGGGTTATAGCCCCAGTAATTGTTGAGCCCGAGCGCCGGCAGGTGCCGCTCGTCGAGCAAGGCGGCGATCGGCATCAGCTCCAGCGTGGTGACGCCGAGCTTCACCAGATGCTCCAAGGCCGCCGGCTCGCCCAAAGCCGCGAAGGTCCCGCGCAGCGGTGCCGACACCGCCTCGAGCCGCTTGGTGAATCCCTTCACATGCATCTCGTAGAGGACGGTGTCCTGCCATGGGATCCGCGGCCGCGTATCCCGCGCCGCGCCGGACGCCGTCACGATCGCCTTCGGCATGTCGCCGGCGCTGTCCGCCGGATTGAAGGAGAGATCCTTGTCCGCATGGTCCGGCAGATAGCCCAGCATCGACGGCGCCGGCTTGAACGGCCGGTCGATCATCCGCGCATAGGGATCGATCAGCAGCTTGTTGCGGTTGAAGCGCTGGCCGTTCCTCGGATCGAACGGCCCATGCACCCGATAGCCGTAACGCTGTCCGGCGCCGATACCTCCGACATGTCCGTGCCACACGCCGGCGGTCTTCTCCGGCAAGGCGATGCGCGCCGTCTCGGTCTCGCCGGCCGCATCGAACAGGCAGAGCTCGACCCGCTCGGCATGATGCGAGACTAGGGCGAAGTTCGTGCCGGCCCGATCGACCGTGGCGCCGAGCTGAAGGGGGGAGCCGGAGGAAAGCCGGGGCATGCCTCAGGTAATCACCGAAGGCGCGTCGCGTTGCAGTGTCGTCTTGAGATCGACCAGGTCGCGGGAGAAGGCGATGAGATCGCCCAGCATCGCCTGGGTCTCGTCGCCATGCCGGGCGGGGTCTTTCACGAAGCGCTCGATATAGACCCGCAATGTGGCGCCGGCCGTACCGGTGCCGGACAGGCGATAGACCACCCGCGATCCATCCTCCAGATGGATGCGGATGCCCTGATTCCTGCTGTCGGACCCATCCACCGGATCGTGATAGGCGAAGTCGTCCGCCGACGACACGGTATGCGCGCCGACTTTCTGCCCCTTGAGCTTCGGCAGGCGCTGGCGCAGGTCGCCGATCATCGTCTCGGCCGCAGCAGCATCCACTTCCTCGTAATCGTGGCGGGTGTAGAAATCGCGGCCGTATGTCTTCCAATGCTCCTGCACAATCTCTTTTACCGGCTGCTTGCGGGCGGCGAGGATGTTGAGCCAGAGCAAAACGGCCCAGACGCCGTCCTTCTCGCGCACATGGTTGGAGCCGGTGCCGGCGCTTTCCTCGCCGCAGAGCGTGATGAGACCGGCATCGAGCAGGTTGCCGAAGAACTTCCACCCGGTCGGCGTCTCGTAGAAGTTGATCTTCAGCGCCTCGGCCACCCTGTCGGCGGCGCGGCTGGTCGGCATCGAGCGCGCGACGCCGGCGAGGCCCTTGGCATAGCCCGGCGCCAGATGCGCATTGGCGGCCAGCAGCGCCAGGCTGTCCGACGGCGTCACGAAGAGGCCGCGGCCGATGATCAGGTTCCGGTCGCCGTCGCCGTCCGATGCCGCGCAGAGATCCGGCGATCGCGCTGACATCGCGAGATCGTAGAGATGCCTGGCATAGACCAGGTTGGGATCGGGATGCCCGCCGCCGAAATCCTCCAGCGGCGTGCCGTTCATCACCGTGCCGGGTTTCGCGCCCAGCATGCCTTCCAGGATATGCGTCGCATAAGGCCCGGTCACCGCATGCATCGCATCGAAGCGCATAGTGAAACCACCGGCGAACATCGCCTTGATGCGGTCGAAGTCGAACAGGCGCGTCATCAGGCTCGCGTAATCGGCGACCGAATCCACGATCTCGACCTTCGCATCGCCGAGCCGGCTCTCGCCCAGCTTGTCGATGTCCACATCGGGCGCCTGCAGGATCTTGTAGCTGTCGATCTTCTCGGTGCGGGCGAAGGCGGCATTGGTGATCTTCTCCGGCGCCGGTCCGCCATTGCCGATATTGTATTTGATGCCGAAATCGCCCTCCGGCCCGCCGGGATTGTGGCTGGCGGAGAGGATGATGCCGCCGAACGCCTTGCGCGCACGGATCAGATTGGAGGCCGCCGGCGTCGATAGAATGCCGCCGCGCCCGACCACGATCCGGCCGAAGCCGTTCGCCGCCGCGATCTTCAGCACGGTCTGGATCGCCTGCCGATTGTGGAACCGGCCGTCGCCGCCCACCACCAGCATCGCCTCCGCCGGCCGCTTATCCAGCACGTCGAACAGAGCCTGGACGAAGTTCTCCAGGTAATGCGGCTGCTGGAACACCGTCACCTTCTTGCGCAGGCCCGACGTACCGGGCTTCTGCCCCGAGAACGGCTTGGTGGCGACGGTCTGGATATCGGTCATGCATTGCCTCGAGTGGTGACGAGCGAGCGGTAGAGTGCGGCATATTGCGCGGCCGGGCGCTGCCAGCCGACATCGGCGGCCATGCCGCGCCGCTGGATGCCGCGCCAGGTTTCGGCGTCGCGGAAGCATTTGAGCGCGCGGCTGAGCGTCGCGCTGAGCGCTTCCGCGGTCACCGGCGTGAACTGGAAACCGGTCGCGACCCCAGCGGCCAAGGCCGCGTCATTGGCGTCGATGATCGTGTCCGAGAGGCCGCCGGTCCGCGCCACGATCGGCACCGTGCCGTAGCGCAGTCCGTAGAGCTGGGTAAGGCCGCAGGGCTCGAAGCGCGAGGGGATCAGGATCGCGTCGCCGCCGCCCTGCATCAGATGCGACAAGGCCTCGTCATAGCCGAGGATGACGCCGACCTGCCCCTTATGCCGGGTCGCCGAAGCGACCAGCTCCGCTTGCAGCCCGGCCTCGCCGCTGCCGAGGATCGCGACCTGCGCGCCTTCACCCACCAGGCGCGGGATCGCCCGCAGCAAGAGGTCGATCCCCTTCTGCCAGGTCAGGCGCCCGATCACCACCAGCAGCATGCCCTCGCTGGGCGTCAGGCCGAACTTCTCCCGCACCGCCGTCGCATTCGCCCGGCGCGCTTCGAGCTTGCGCGCGGAATAGGTGGCGGCGAGGCTCGCATCGCCGGCGGGATCCCAGATGGCCGTGTCGATACCGTTGAGGATGCCGCTCAGCGCCGCCGCGCGATGGCGCAGCAAGCCGTCCAGGCCCATGCCCATCTCGCTGCCCTGGATCTCGATCGCATAGGTCGGCGAGACCGTGGTGATGTGGTCGGCCAGGACCAGCCCCGCCTTCAAGAACCCGATCTGTCCGTAATACTCGACGCCCTCGATGGTGAAGGCGCGCTGCGGCAGCTTCAGTGTTTCCAGGAACGTCGCCGGAAACTGCCCCTGGAAGGCGAGGTTGTGGATGGTGATGACGGTCGGCGGCCGCTTCCCGTTCTCCGGCCCGAAGCGCAGATAGGCCGGCACCAGACCGGCCTGCCAGTCATGGGCATGCACCACATCCGGCGCGTAAGCCCCGATCAGCCCGCCCCCGATCTCCGCCGCGACATAGGAAAGCGCGCCGAAGCGCAGGGCATTGTCGCCCCAATCCTTGCCGGTGATGTCGAGATACGGATTGCCCTGCCGGTCATAGAGATGCGGCGCATCGATCGCCAGCAGATCCAAGCCGCCCGCCATCCCGCCGATCAGCTTCGCCGGCCCGCCCATGAGATCGGGCCAGGCATGCAGCGCCGTCCCGCCGCCGAGCGCCTTCATCACCGCGGGATAGCCCGGCATCAAGGTCCGGACCGCGACATCGTTCGGCGCCAGGGCCGCCGGCAGCGCACCGGCGACATCGGCCAGCCCGCCGGTCTTCACCAGCGGGAACACTTCCGAGGCGACGGAGAGAACCTTGAGCGCGGTCATTGCCCCAGTTTGTCGATCATGGCCCGATCTTGTCGATCATACTTTGCGTGATCAGGCAGATGCCCTTGTCGGTGCGGCGGAACCGCTTGGCGTCGAGCTCGGGATCCTCGCCCACCACCAGGTGGTCGGGGATCTTCACCCCGCGATCGACCACCACATTGGTCAGCCGCACGTGCCGGCCGATCTCGACATAGGGCAGGATGCAGCCGCCGGTGATCCGGCTGTAGCTGTGCGCGCGCACGCCGGTGAACAGCAGGGTCCGCCGCAAGGTCGCGCCGGAGATGATGCAGCCGCCGGAGACCAGCGAGGAGATTGCCTCGCCGCGGCGTCCGTCCTCGTCATGGACGAACTTCGCCGGCGGCGTAATCTCGCCATAGGTCCAGATCGGCCATTCGCCGTCATAAAGGTCCAGCGCCGGCACCACGTCGGTCAGGTCGATATTCGCCTCCCAATAGGCGTCGATCGTGCCGACGTCGCGCCAATAGGATTCGGTCTCGTGCTCCGAGCGGACGCAGGACAAGCGGAAGGAATGCGCGATCGCCTTCCCGTTCTTCACGATATGCGGGATGATGTCCTTGCCGAAATCGTGCGCCGAGTTGGGATCGGCCGCGTCGCGCCGCAGCAGGTCCGCCAGGAACGCGGTACGGAACACATAGATGCCCATGCTGGCCAGGGCGATGTCGGGATTGTCCGGCATGCCCGGCGGGTCCTTGGGCTTCTCCAGGAACTGCACGATCTGCCATTTGTCGTCGACATGCATGACGCCGAAGCCGGTCGCGTCCATGCGCGGCACCTCGATGCAGCCCACGGTCACGTCGGCGCCGGAATCGACATGATGGGTCAGCATGATGCCGTAATCCATCTTATAGACGTGATCGCCGGCCAGGATGATCAGGTATTCCGGCCCGTAGCTCTCGATGATGTCGAGGTTCTGATAGACCGCATCCGCAGTGCCGAGATACCAGCGCGTTTCCGAGATGCTCTGGCTCGCGGGCAGGATGTCGAAGCCTTCGTTGCGTTCCTGCCGCAGGAAGTTCCAGCCGCGCTGCAGATGCCGGATCAGGCTGTGCGCGCGGTATTGCGTCGCGACGGCGATATGGCGGATGCCGGAATTGAGCGCATTGGAGAGCGCGAAGTCGATGATGCGCGACTTGCCGCCGAAATAGACCGCCGGTTTGGCGCGGCGGTCGGTCAGCTCAACCAGGCGCGAGCCGCGCCCGCCCGCGAGCACATAGGCCATCGCCGAACGTTCGAGGCGCGCCGGCGCCCCATATCCCTGCGGTAGATCCATGCTCCTGAGCCTCCCCTGCGGCTTTCTTCGTTATATCCCCTGGACACTACCCGGCCGTGTCGGGCGTGAAATACAGGGTCGATAGCGGCGGTATTGTGAACTGGGCGGAGAATGGCCGTCCATGGCTGGCGCGCTCCTCGGCGTGGACGCCGCCGAGATTGCCCGTGCCGGAGCCGCCATAGATCTCCGCATCGGTGTTGAGGCGCTCGACCCAGCGCCCGCCGCTCGGCAGGCCCAGCCGATAGCCCTGCCGCGGCACTGGGGTGAAGTTGGTGACCACCAGGACCGGCGCCGTCCCTTCCTCGCCGAAGCGCAGCCAGGAGAACACCGAATTCTCGTGGTCGTTGGCATCGATCCATTGGAATCCGTTGGGCTGGCAGTCGCGCTGATGGAGGCCCGGCGTCGCGCGATAGAAGGAATTGAGATCGGTGACCAGCCGCCGGACGCCTTGATGCCAATCGACCTCCATCAGATGCCAGTCCAGGCTCTGGTCGAAATTCCATTCCCGCCCCTGGCCGAATTCCTGGCCCATGAAGAGCAGCTTCTTGCCGGGATGGCCCCACATGTATCCGTAATAGGCGCGCAGGTTCGCGAATTTCTGCCAGGTGTCGCCGGGCATGCGATCCAGGATCGAGCCCTTGCCGTGCACCACTTCGTCATGGGAGAGCGGCAGCACGAAATTCTCCGAGAAGGCATAGAGCAGGCCGAAGGTCATCTTGTTGTGATGCCAGCGGCGATGCACCGGATCTTCTTTCATGTAATCCAGCGTGTCGTGCATCCAGCCCATGTTCCATTTGAAGCCGAAGCCGAGGCCGCCGGTCCAGGTCGGCCGCGACACGCCGGACCAGGCGGTCGATTCCTCGGCGACCGTCATGATCCCCGGCTGCTCGCCATAGGCGAGCTCGTTCATCCGGCGCAGGAAGCCGACCGCTTCCAGGTTCTCGTTGCCGCCGTATTTGTTCGGCACCCATTCGCCGGCCTTGCGCGAATAGTCGAGATAGAGCATCGAGGCGACCGCATCGACGCGCAACCCGTCGAGATGGAAGCGCTCCAGCCAGTAGAGCGCATTGGCATGCAGGAAATTCGCGACCTCGCTGCGGCCGAAATTGTAGATCAGCGTGCCCCAGTCCTGATGCGCGCCCTGTCGCGGATCGGCGTGCTCGTAGAGCGCCGTGCCGTCGAATTTTCCGAGGCCATGCTCGTCGGTCGGGAAATGGCCCGGCACCCAATCCAGGATAACGCCGAGCCCGGCTTGGTGCGCGCGGTCGACGAAGCGCGCGAAGGCCTCCGGCGTGCCATGCCGGCTGGTCGGCGCGAAGAGGCCGATCGGCTGATAGCCCCAGGAGGCATCCAGCGGGTGCTCGTTGACCGGCAGCAGCTCGATATGAGTGAAGCCGAGCTCCTGGGCATAGGGCACCAGCCGGTCGGCCAGCTCATCATAGGTCAGGAAGCGATTGTCCGCGCCGCGCTGCCAGGAGCCGAGATGCACCTCATAGATGCTGATCGGCGCCGCCACCGATTGCGCGGCCGTTCGCTGCTTCAGCCAGTCCTCGTCGCCCCAGTCAAAGGGCGCGCGACCGGCCACGACGGAGGCCGTCCCCGGCCGGAGCTCCATCTGCCGCGCCAGCGGATCG
>DASZYM010000447.1:0-2190 GCA_035545355.1 Dongiaceae bacterium | reverse complement strand
TATTACACCCAGTCGGGCGAAGGCCTGCTGCTGCTCGAATCCCGCACTGGCGAGTCTCGCACCGTGGAAATGAAGCCCGGCATCTGCGCCTTCATCCCGCCGGATTGGGCGCATCGCTCGATCAATACCGGCAGGGAGAAGCTGGTCTTCGTCTGGTTCTGCCAGACCGATGCGGGCCACGATTACGGCACGATCCTGACCCACGGAATGCGCAAGATCGCCGTCGAGCGCGGCGGCAAATGCGCGGTGATCGACAACCCGACCTACGGGAAGACGGCGGCCTAGGTCCTGATCCGATGCCGGCGCGCGGAGAATCCGGTCGCATCGACGCGGCGGTCTTGGGCGAACTGGTCATCGACCTTATCCCGGCGCGCGGCGCGGACGGACAGCACGTCTATGCCGCCAATCCGGGCGGCGCGCCGGGCAATGTCGCCGCCGGGCTCGCGCGCCTCGGCCTGCACAGCCTGATGCTCAGCAAGGTCGGGCCGGGCGCCTTCGGCGATCTCCTCCTCCGCACACTGGCCGAGGCCGGGGTCGACACGTCCGGCGTCGCCCGCGCGACGACCGAGCCCACGGCCTTGGCCATGGTCACGCTCGACGCGCAGGGCGAGCGCGAATTCATGCTCTATCGCGAGGGCTGCGCCGACGCCAATCTCGCGCCGAGCGAGCTGCCGCGCGAGATGTTGCGGAGCTGCCGCCTGCTCCATGTCGGCTCGCTCTCGCTGGCGACGCCGGTCTCGGCGGCTGCGCAGCGCACGGCGATCGCGTCCTTGCGCGAGCATGGCGGACTGATTTCCGCCGATGTGAACCTGCGGCCGGCGATCTGGCGCGACCTCGAGGCGATGCGTGCGACCGGCATCGAGGCCGCACGCAATGCCGATATCCTGAAGGTCAGCACCGAGGAGCTGGCGATCCTCACCGGGCTGGACGATGTCCGCGCCGGCGCCGCGGCGCTCTGGCATCCGTCGCTCCAGGTGCTGGCGGTCACGCGCGGTGCCGCCGGCGCCGTGCTCTTCACCCGCGACCACCGCGTCGAGGTTCCGGGCCATGCGATCGAGGTGATCGACACGGTCGGCTGCGGCGATGCCTTCATGGCCGCCTTGCTTGCCGAGCTGCTCCGCGGCGGCATGCCGCGCAGCGAGCGGCACCTGATGGAAATCGGTCGCTTCGCCTGCGCCGCCGGCGGGGTGATGGCCGGTCGATCCGGCGCCATGGCGGCGATGCCGCTTCGGGACGATATCGAGCGCCTGTTGCGCGGCAGTGGCGCAGTCAGGCCGGGCGGATCCGATCGCCCGTCTCGGGATCGAACAGGCATGCCTTCCGCGGGTTGATCTTGATGCCGACCGCGGCATCCGGGGCGACCTCGAAATCCTTGTCCATCTGCACGATCACCTGCGCCTCCCCGAGCCGGCAGGTGACGATGGTCTCGTTGCCGGTCAGCTCGCAGGAGAACACCGTCGCGCGCAGATCGGCCTGCGCCGGATCGACGATCGCGGCATCTTCCGGCCGGAAGCCGAGGATCGCATCGTTGCGCGGCGCATAGCCGCCGAGGGCGAGGCCGCCTTCGGGCACGCGGAACCGGCCGTCGGCGATGCCGCCGGGGACCGTGTTCATCGGCGGCGAGCCGATGAAGCCGGCGACGAACAGGTTGGCCGGATTGTCGTAGATCTCGCGCGGCGGGGCGATCTGCTGCACCACTCCCTTGTTCATGACCGCGACCCGGTGGGCGAGGGTCATGGCCTCGATCTGGTCGTGGGTCACATAGATCGTGGTGACGCCGAGATCGCTCTGCAGCCGCTTCAGCTCCGAGCGCATATAGCCGCGCAGCTTGGCGTCGAGATTGGAGAGCGGCTCGTCCATCAGGAACAGGCTCGGACGGCGGACGATGGCGCGGGCGAGCGCCACGCGCTGGCGCTGGCCGCCGGAAAGCTGCCGCGGATAGCGGTCGAGATAGTCTTCGAGGTGCACCTTGCCGGCGGCCTCGCGGATGCGTGCATTGCGTTCCGCCTTGGGTGTGTCGCGCAGCTTCAAGGGATAGCCGATAGTCTCGGCGACGGTCATGTGCGGGTAGAGCGCGTAGGACTGGAACACCATCGCCACGTCGCGGTACTTCGGCAGCACGTGGGTGACATCGCGTTCGCCGATGAAGATCTTGCCGGCGGTGACCGATTCCAATCCCGCCACCATGCG
>DASZYM010000446.1:0-2220 GCA_035545355.1 Dongiaceae bacterium | reverse complement strand
CGCGGCGAACAGCAGGTCGGGCTCGATCGGCTTGGGCAGGTGGTCGTTCATCCCCGCATCGAGGCAGCGCTGGCGCTCGGCGCTCAGCACGTTGGCGGTCATCGCGACGATCGGCAGCGCGGCGAAGCGCGCGAGCTTGCGGATCTCCCGGGTCGCCGTGATCCCGTCCATCACCGGCATCTGCATGTCCATCAACACCAGGTCGTAATGCCGGTCGCGCGCCGACTTCAGCTTGTCGATCGCGACGGCGCCGTTCTCCGCCACCTCGACCGCGATCCCGGCATCGGCCAGGAGCTCGGTCGCGACCTCCTGGTTGAAGTCGTTGTCCTCGACCAGCAGGACGCGGCAGCCCTTGAGCGCCGCGGGCAGCTCGGCCGCGGCGCCGTCGCCCCGCTCGGCCGCCGGCGCCTCCTCCGCCGCGCCGAACAGGCGCATGGTCGCGTCGAACAGCAGCGAGGCCGCCACCGGCTTGATCAGCACGCTCTCGATGCCGCATTCCGGCGCGCGCTTCATCGCGTCCTCGCGGCCATAGGCGGTCACCATGACGAGATGCGGCTGGACCGGCAGGTCGAGCGCCCGGATCGCCATCGCGGTCTCGAACCCGTCCATGCCCGGCATCTGCCAGTCCAGGTAGACGACGCGGATCGGCGCGCCCTCCTTCGCCGCCAGCTTGACCGCCTCGACCGCCGCGGCGCCGGAGGCGGCCTGGACCGGCTGGAAGGTCATCTCCGCCAGCATCTCCGCCAGCACCAGGCGCGCATTGGTATTGTCGTCGGCGACCAGCACCTTGAGGCCGCGCAGATCCGGATTGGGCAGCAGCGGCCGCGGCGCCTCGGCGCTGCGGCCGAGCCGCGCGGTGAACCAGAAGGTGCTGCCCTGGCCCGGCGCGCTCTCGACGCCGACCTCGCCGCCCATCATCTCCGCAAGGCGCTTGGAGATCGCGAGGCCGAGCCCGGTGCCGCCGAACTTCCGCGTGGTCGAGCTGTCGGCCTGCTGGAACGACTGGAAGACGCGGCCGAGCTGCTCCGGCGTCATGCCGATGCCGGTGTCGCGCACCGCGAATTTCAGGGTCACGCCGTCGGGCGTCTCCTCGACCAGCTTGGCCGAGACCTGGATCTCGCCGCTCTCGGTGAACTTCACCGCGTTGTTGGTGTAGTTGATCAGGATCTGGCCGAGCCGCAGCGGGTCGCCGCGCAGCGCCTGCGGCACGGCGCGGTCGACGTCGATGATGAACTCCAGCCCCTTGGCGCTGGCCTTCTCCGCGGTCAGGGCGGAGACGTTGTCCATCACCTTGTCGAGCCTGAAGTCGATCTGCTCGGTGGTGAGCCTGCCCGCCTCGATCTTCGAGAAGTCGAGGATGTCGTTGATGATCCCCATCAGGTGCTGGCCCGACTGCTGGATCTTCTTCAGGTAGTCGCGCTGCCTTGGATCGCTCGCCGCCTTCAAGGCGAGATGCGAGAGGCCGATCACCGCATTCATCGGCGTGCGGATCTCGTGGCTCATGTTGGCCAGGAAGTCGCTCTTGGCCCGGGTCGCGGCCTCGGCGGCCTGCTTGGCCAGCAGGGTCGCCTCCTCGGCGCGCTTGCGCTCGGTGATGTCGCGGATGTCGGCGAAGGCGACCGGCTGGCCGTCCATCTCCAGCATCATCAGCACGATGGCGCAGTGGAAGTCCTCGCCGGTGTCCCAGCGCCTGTGCACCCAGTCGAAAGCGACCGGCCGGCAGGTCCGCACCAGCTCGGCCATCCGCTCGCTGTGCAGCTCGGCGGAGGCGCGGCCGTCCGGCTGGAGCTCGGGCGAGAGCCTGGGATCGTCCGGATGCAGGCTCAGCAGATGCTCGCGCGACGGGATCCCGAACAGCTTCAGCGTCGCGGCGTTGCAGTCGATGAAGCCGCTCTGGTCGAAGAACATGTAGGCGTCGAGGCTGTTGTCGAAGATCAGCCGGAACTTCTCCTCGGCGCGCTTCCTTTCCGTGATGTCGGTCGCGAAGCCGCACACCGCATAGGGCCGGCCGTTCTCCTCGAGCAGCGGGAACATCACGTTGATGACGGTGTGCATGCCGTCGGTCTCGGGCAGCTGCTCCTCGGAGACGCGGATGCGGCCGGTCTCCAGCACCTCGCGGTCGGCGTCGGCGATCGCCTCCACCGAGGCTTGCGGGAACAGGTCGGCGTCGGTCTTGCCGATGGCGCCGTCGCCGTCGATGCCGAAGGCGTCCTGCCAATG
>DASZYM010000445.1:0-4698 GCA_035545355.1 Dongiaceae bacterium | reverse complement strand
CGGTGCCGTAAGTATAGCTGCCGGCGGCGGCGTTGCCGGTCTGCAGGCTGGGCGCCACGTTGCCCACATAGGAATCCGAATTGGGATCGCGGGACTGCGAGAGCTCCTGGTCCGGATTCTGCCGCGGGCCTTGCGCGTTGTCGCGGCCGTGATGCGAATAGGTGCCGGTTGCGCAGCCTGCCACGGTGACGGCGACGCCGCCGAGACAGACCGTCGCGAACAATGTCCGTTTCAAGGTGCTTGAAGTCATGGCTGTTCCTCCCCGGCCCGGGGTCGCGTCGTCGCGGCGCATACCCGGGGCTTCAGTTCAGATGCGCCCCATTGCCAGCAAGACGACGACGATGATCAGGACCAGTCCCAGACCGCCGCTCGGGTAGTAGCCCCAGCCCCGGCTATAGGGCCAGGTCGGGATGGCGCCGATCAGGAGCAGGATGAGAATGATCAGAAGAATCGTACCGAGCATGTTGCCTCCAGGCAGTGTTCGGGCGTGCCCCGTTTGGGACGAAAGACTGCAGGACCAACCGGAGCACGCCCGAGCGGTTCCCTGGGCGCCGCGAAGGGCCCTGGACGCGCCGAGCCGCTTTCTCCAACATGCGGGGGAAATTTTGGATGGGGAGTTCCATGACGATCGCAACGTTGCCGTCGCTGGCCGGTGTCGAGGGGCTGAGCACCGATCCGGCGACCTCCTACACCTTGCCGGCCCGGGCCTATTTCGATCCGGCGGTGTTCGCCCGCGAGAACGAGAAGGTCTTCGCGCGCTCCTGGTGCTATGCCGGTCACCTCGGCGCGCTGATGGAGCCGGGCGACTACATCACCTGCCGGATCGCCGACGAGAACATCCTGGTGATCCGCGGCAAGGACGGCGTGCTGCGCGGCTTCTACAATGTCTGCCAGCACCGCGCCCATGAGATCGTGAAAGGCAGCGGCTGCGCCAAGGTGCTCACCTGTCCCTATCACGCCTGGACCTATCGCACTGACGGCAGCCTCCGCACCGCGCGGGGCAGCGAGCACCTGCCCGATTTCGACAAGGATGCCTTCGGGCTGAAGCCGGTCCGGGTGGAGACGATGGCATCCTTCGTCTTCGTCAATCTCGATCCCGATGCGCCCGCGCTGAAGGCGCAGAGCGAGGGGCTGGAGGACGAGATCCGCGCCTATTGCCCGGAGATCGACGGTCTCGTGCTGGCGCATCGCGCGACCTACGATCTCGCCGGCAACTGGAAGAACTCGGTCGACAACTTCCTCGAATGCTATCATTGCCACGTGGCGCATTCGGATTTCTGCGACCTGGTCGATATGTCGACCTACCGCTCGGTCTGCCACGGGATCTATTCCAGCCATTGCGGCCGCTCGCGCCATACCGACAGCCGCGCCTATCGCTACAGCGGCGAGGAGCGCGCGCAGAAGTTCGGCTCGTGGTGGCTCTGGCCTAACCTCTCGATCGAGGTCTTCCCGGGCGCGCCCAACGTCAACATCTTCCATCACGTGCCGATGGGGCCGGAGCGCACCATGCATGTCTTCGAGTTCTACATGCAGTCGCCGACGCCGACCCCCGAACAGCAGGACGCGATCCGCTATATCGACGAAGTGCTGCAGGTCGAGGACATCGCGCTGGTCGAAAGCGTGCAGCGCGGCTTGAAGAGCCGCGGCTACAACCAGGGCCGGTTCATCGTCGATCCCGGCCGGACCGACATGAGCGAGCATGCGGTGCACCACTTCCACACCCTGGTCGCCCAGGCGATGGCGCGCTAGACTGCTCCCATGCCCCATGACGGTCACCACGATCACGACCATGCGGAAGGCTCGCCGCTGCCGGAGATCGCGCTGCGCGTGAAGGCGCTGGAATCGATCCTGGTCGAGAAGGGCTATGTCGATCCGGCATCGATCGATGCCATTGTCGAGACCTACGAGACCAAGATCGGCCCGCGCAACGGCGCCAAGGTCGTAGCCAAGGCCTGGAGCGATCCGGCCTATCTCGACCGGCTGCGCAAGGATGCGAGCGCCGCGATCGCCGAGCTCGGCTATATCGGCCGGCAGAGCGAGCATATGGTCGTGGTCGAGAACACGCCCGACCGGCACAACCTGGTCGTCTGCACCTTGTGCTCCTGCTATCCGGTCGCGGTGCTCGGCCTGCCGCCGGTCTGGTACAAGGCGGCGCCCTATCGTTCGCGCGCGGTGATCGATCCGCGCGGCGTGCTGGCCGAGTTCGGCCTGAACCTGCCGGCATCCACCGGCATCCGCGTCTGGGATTCGACCGCCGAGATCCGCTACCTGGTGCTGCCGATGCGTCCTGCCGGCACCGAAGGCATGGACGAAGACGCGCTCGGCAAACTGGTTACCCGCGATTCCATGATCGGCACCGGTCTTCCTCTGGCGCCGGGGACGGCACGGTGAACGGCGCGCAGGACCTCGGCGGGATGATGGGCTTCGGCCCGATCAACCCGGAGAAGGACGAGCCGGTGTTCCACGCGCCGTGGGAGCGGCGTGCCTGCGGCCTCTGGCTCGCCTGCGGCATGCTGGGGGAATGGAACATCGACTATGCCCGCCATGCCCGCGAGACGCTGCACCCGGTCGACTATCTGGCGTCGAGCTATTACGAGGTCTGGATGAGAGGCCTGGCGCGGATCGCGGTCTGGAAAAATCTGGCGACCGCCGAGGAGCTGGAGCAGGGCCGCAAGCTCGAACCCGCGCGCCCGGTGAAGCGGCCCGGCCTCAAGCCGGATCAGGTCCGCGCCAACCTCGCCAAGGGCTCGCCTTACGATCGGCCGGTCGAGAGCGCGCCGCGTTTCGCTCCCGGCGACAAGGTGCGCACGCGCAACTTCCATCCGACCGGACACACGCGGCTGCCGCGCTATGCCCGCGGCAAGCTCGGCGTGGTCGATCGCCGTCACGGCGGCTTCGTCTTCCCCGACAGCAACGCCGCCGGCAAAGGCGAAGACCCGCACTGGCTCTACTCGGTGACCTTTGCTGGAACCGAGCTCTGGGGTCCGGATTCCGATCCGACCCTGAGCGTCGCCATCGATTGCTGGGAACCCTATCTTGAGCCGGCCTGAAATGGACGAAGGGGGGCTCGGCGCGTCGCCGGGCATTCCCCGCGACGCCGAAGGCCCGGTCTTCCGCGAGCCCTGGGAGGCGCAGGCCTTCGCCATGGCCATCGCGCTTCACGAACGCGGCGTCTTCACCTGGAGCGAATGGGCGGCGGCGCTGGCCGTCGAGATCAAGGCGGCGCAGGCGGCCGGCGACCCGGATACTGGCGAGACCTATTATCGGCATTGGCTCGCGGCCCTGGAGAGACTGGTGGCGACCAAGGCGCTCACCGACCGCGACGAGCTCGCAACCCGCCGCGATCAATGGGACCGCGCCGCCCGCGCCACGCCGCACGGGCGGCCGATCGAGCTGGCCAACGATCCGAAATTCGGGCGCCGCTAGTCGGAACCTCGCCGAAATCGCCCTCGTTATGTCGGACCGCAGGGTCTGATCGCGAGGTGTGCATGCTCCGTCCGTTGCCGGCCGCATTGCTGTTGGCGCTGTTGCTGTGCGGCTGCACGACCGATCGCGAGACCGATCCGCAGCGGAGCGCCACCGAGGAACTCCTGATCTCGACGGCGGCCGACCGCGCGGCGGACCAGCTCTGGCTCGACCTCGGGCCGAACAAGAAGGCGTTCCTCGACACGACGAACTTCGAGGGCCTGGACAGCAAATACGCGATCGCCACCATCCGCAGCAGCCTGCTGCGCCACGGGATCCGCTTCGTCGGCGACAAGAAGGATGCCGACACGGTCATCGAGATCCGCGCCGGCGCGCTCTCGATCGACAAGCACGAGACCTTGTTCGGCATCCCGAGCTTCAACCTGCCGATCCCGCTGGCGGGGCCGCTCGCGACGCCGGAGGTCGCGATCTACAAATCCGACAAGCAGGAAGGCATCGCCAAGTTCGGGGCGACGGCCTATGACGCCAAGGACGGGCACTTCATCGCCGAATCCACGCCGCCGCTCGGCCGCTCGCGGCTGGAGAAGCAGGCGGTCCTGATCGTCTCCTGGTCCCATGACGACGTGCACGGCAACGGCGACAGCGACAAAAAGCAGACCACCACCTTCGAGCCGTAGTGGCGCCGCGCGCCATCGCCTATAGTCCGCCGGTCCGCACAAAATGACGGGGCAAGCGATGCCGACCATTCTCTGCTACGGCGATTCCAACACGCATGGTGCGGCGCCGATCGGCGGTCCCGACGACGGGCGCCGTTTCGGACCCCACGAGCGCTGGACCGGCATCTTGCGCGACCGGCTCGGCGCCGACTGGTGGGTGGTGGAGGAGGGGCTGCCCGGCCGCACCACCGTGCTCGACGATCCGCTCGAGGGCATCCACAAGAACGGCCTCACCTATCTGCCGCCCTGTCTCGAAAGCCATCACCCGGTCGATATCGTCGCCATCGCGCTCGGCACCAACGATCTGAAGGCGCGGTTCGGCATGCCGCCGACCGATATCGCCGCCGGCGCCGGGATCCTGGTCGAGACCGTGCGCTCGGTGCTGCGGCCCTTCGGCGAGCAGCCGAAGATCCTTTTGCTGGCGCCTCCGCCGATCCTGGAGGTCGGCTGCTTTGTCGACATGTTCGCGGGCGGCGCGGCCAAGTCGCAGACCTTCGCTCGCCATTACCGCGCGATGGCCGAGACCTTGGGGACCGGGTTCCTGGATTTCGGCAGC
>DASZYM010000444.1:0-2329 GCA_035545355.1 Dongiaceae bacterium | reverse complement strand
TAGCGGCAATAGGTCATCAGCTCGCCCCAATCGGCATAGCGCTGCTTGGTCGCGTCCATGCGGAAGGCGGTCAGCAGGTCGCAGCCATGCTGGGGCGTGACGCGGGTGGCGGCGAGGCTGCGGCGCAGATCGGCGCTCTCGCGGATGTCCTCGCGGTTCCGGTCGAGGAGCACCGCCTCCATCAGGTCGAGGCGGCGGATCTTGTCCTCGGGTTCCAGCGCCGGGTTGTCGGCGATATCGTCCGCCATCCGGGCGAAGCGGTAGAAGGCGTGGACATGGGGCCGAAGATCCGCGCGGATCAGCGCCGAGCCGACCGGGAAGTTCTCGTTTCCCGAATGCTTGCCCGAGGGCGTTGCAATATCGGCTACCGTCGCCGTCATGACCCGCTGACTGTGCTCCCTTGGGCGTTCCCCGCAGCCTGAAACCGGCCCTTCCACGCGCCGCCGCGTCCGGACCAGTAACGGAGCGCGGAGTCGACCGTCGCCGCAGTATAGAACATCGCGACCGCCGGCAAAGCCAGCGCCCAGGCCGGCGACAGACGGTAATAGCGCAGGGTCGGCTGATAGGCGAACAGCATCATCACGGTCGCCGCGCCGGCGAGGATCCGCGCCGGCGCCGCGTCGAGCAGGAACAGCGCCGGGCCGAGCAGATAGGTCGCGGCCATGCCGAGCACGGTGACCGCCAGCATCGCGGTGCTGAAGCCGATCTGGGTGAACGCGGAACGCGCGATCAGCATCCAGGCGTCGCCCCAGCGCGGATAGCCCCGGAGACTGACCACGTCCTCGGCGAGGCCGAGCCAGACCGGGCCCTTGGCCTTCATCGCCTTGCCGAGTGCGCAATCGTCGATCAGCCGGTCGCGGATCGCCGCGATGCCGCCGATTTCCTGCAGCGCCGCCCGATCGACCAGCATGCAGCCGCCGGCCGCGCCGGCCATCTTGCGATTGGGGTCGTTCACCCAGGAGAAGGGATAGAGTTTCTGGAAGAAGAAGATATAGGCCGGGATCAGCGCCTTCTCGGCGATGGTCGCGGTCTTCAGCCGCGCCATCAGCGAGACCAGCTTGAAACGCCCCTGCTCCGCCCGGGCCACCAGGTGCCGCAGGCTCGATCTCTCGTGCAGGATGTCGGCGTCGGTCAACAGCACGTATTTCGCCTCCGGAGCCTGCCGCTCCGCCTCCCCGAGCCCGCGATGGACCGCCCAGAGCTTTCCGGTCCAGCCTTGCGGCAGTGCATCATTGCGCACCACGACCAGGCGATGCCGGTCGCCTAAAAGACGCTCGGCGGCCGCGCCGGTTCCATCGCTGCTGTTGTCATCGACCAGGATCGCGGTGAATTTCCCGGGATAGTCCTGGGCGAGCAAAGCCGCCATGGAGTCACCGATCACATCGGCCTCGTTGCGCGCCGGGATCACGGCCACGACTTCCGGCCAGTCGGCCGGTACGTGTCCGGGGGCCGGTTTCGGCATCTCCCGCCAGAAACCGCCGCGAAACAGCATGAGATACGTCCAAATGCCGACCGCAAGGATCGACAAGGCCAAATCGGTCGTCATCCAGGTAGTCCCCCGAAGCCAGCAGAAGTCCCCACTTCCATCCCGATCCTAATATGGGTGGCGCGTCATAGCAAAAACCCCGCCGCATTGCGGCGGGGTTTCTGTGACAGTCGTCACTGGCTCCGATCGGGTTCAATCCGATCAGGCGGCTCCGGCTTTGGCCTCCTGGGAGGCGTCCGGCAGGGCGGCCGCAGCCTTGTCGGCCTGCAGCTCCTTGTCGCGCGCGGCCGCGAGCTGCTTGAACCGGGCCATGACAGAGCCCGTACCCGCCGGAATCAGGCGCCCGACGATCACGTTCTCCTTCAGGCCGATCAGCGTATCGACCCGCCCCGAAACCGCCGCCTCGGTGAGGACGCGGGTGGTTTCCTGGAACGACGCCGCCGAGATGAAGGACCGCGTCTGCAGCGAGGCCTTGGTGATGCCGAGCAGCACCGGGGCGCCCTGGGCGAGACGTCCGCCCTCCTTCAACGCCTTGGCGTTCTCCTCCTCGAACTCGCCGCGATCGACCTGCTCGCCGGCGAGGAAAGTGGTGTCGCCCGGATCGTTGATCTCGATCTTCTGCAGCATCTGGCGAACGATCACCTCGATGTGCTTGTCGTTGATCTTCACGCCCTGCAGTCGATAGACCTCCTGGATCTCGTTGATGAGATACTGCGCCAGGGCCTCGATGCCCATGACGTTCAGGATGTCGTGCGGCACCGGGTTGCCGTCCATCAGGTAGTCGCCCTTCTGGACGTAGTCGCCCTCCTGCACCGAGATGTGCTTGCCCTTCGGGATCAGGTA
>DASZYM010000443.1:0-9996 GCA_035545355.1 Dongiaceae bacterium | reverse complement strand
GTCCGCCATCTGCGGCACCCATTTCGGCGAGACGAAGCTCCCCGCCTCCACCGTCTTCATGGATGGCGTGGCCTATCGGCTGCTGGCGGTCGATCGGCGGCGGCCGGCCCCGGGCAGCACGGCCGCGATCGGGCGCATCGTGGCGCCGATGCCGGGGACGCTGACGCGCCTCTCGGTCGCCTCCGGCGACGCGGTCGAGAAAGGCGCGGTGCTCGCCGTCGTCGAGGCGATGAAGATGGAGCACGCGGTGCTGGCGCCGCGCCATGGACGGGTGCGCGACATCTTCTTCTCGGCGGGCGATCTGGTTCCGGAGGGTGCCGAGTTGCTGGTGCTGGAGGCCGCGGAATGAGCCTGCCTTCCGCCGTCCGCATCGTCGAGGTCGGCCCGCGGGACGGGCTGCAGAACGAGGCGATCACCGTGCCGGTCGCCGCCCGCGTCACCTTGATCGAGGCGCTGGTCGATGCCGGGTTGAAGACGGTGGAGGCGGGGAGCTTCGTCTCGCCCAAATGGGTGCCGCAGATGGCGGATACCGCCGCCGTCCTCGCGGTGCTGAAGAAGAAGCAAGGCGTGCGCTACCCGGTGCTGGTCCCGAACCTGCAGGGGCTCGAAGCCGCCGAAGCGGCAGGCGCCAAGGACATCTCCGTCTTCGCCGCCGCCTCGGAGAGTTTCAGCAAGAAGAACATCAACTGCTCGATCGCCGAGAGCCTGGAGCGCTTTCGCCCGGTGACCGACCGTGCCCGTGCCGAGGGCATGCGCCTGCGCGGCTATGTGAGCTGCGTGCTCGGCTGCCCCTATGAGGGCGAGATCAAGCCGCAGGCGGTGGCGCGGGTCGCGAAGGCACTCAGCGATCTCGGCTGCGAGGAGATCTCCCTCGGCGACACGATCGGCACCGGCACGCCGCTGAAGGCCAAGGCGATGATCGAGACCGTGGCCAAGGACGTGCCGCTGGATCGCCTCGCCGTGCATTTCCACGACACCTACGGCCAGGCGCTGGCGAACATCCTCGCCGCGTTGGAGCTGGGTGTTGCCGTCATCGACAGCTCGGTCGCGGGTCTGGGCGGTTGCCCCTATGCCAAGGGTGCTTCCGGCAATGTCGCGACCGAGGACGTCGTCTACCTGCTGAACGGCATGGGCGTCGCGAGCGGCATCGACCTCGGCAAACTGGCGGCGGCCGGCCGCGCGATCATGAAGACGCTCGGCCGCGCGCCGACCTCCAAGGTCGCGCAGGCCATGGCGGCGAAGATAAGTGCGTAGATTTGCCTTCTTTAGTTCGTCATCCTCCGCGAAGACGGAGGATCCACGAGTTTGGTGGGGTCCGGCGCGGCGTGTGTGGAAGGAAACTCGTGGATGGTCCGCCCCGCGGACGAATGTCCGCATTCGCGACTGCGCGGACCATGACGATCGATAAAAGCGTGATGTAGATCGCAGAACGATAGAACCGCTTCGACTAAAGACCACGACCCCGCCAACGGGGCGCATCGATGGGAGGAGAGTCATGACGGACAGCATGAGCTATGTCTCGGGCACTTCCGATATGCCGCTGCTCGGCAAGACCATCGGCCAGGCGTTGGATGACGCGGCCGCGCAATGGGGCGATCGCCCGGCGCTGATCGATCGCGGCACCGGCACGCGCTGGACCTGGCGCGAATTGCGCGACAAGGCCAATGCCTTCGCCGCCGGATTGCTCGGGCTCGGCCTCAAGCCCGGCGACCGCATCGGCATCTGGTCCTTGAACCGCGCGGAATGGACGCTGACCCAGTTCGCCGCGGCGAAGGCCGGGCTGATCCTGGTCACGATCAATCCCGCTTACCGCCTGACTGAGCTCGAATACGCGCTGAACCTGGTCGGCTGCGCGGCGATCGTCACCGCGACCCAGTTCAAGACCAGCGACTATGTCGGCCTGCTGAACACCCTGGCGCCGGAGTTGAAGCATGCGACGCCGGGCGCGCTCAAATCGACCAAGCTCCCGCATCTCAAGATCGTCATCCAGATCGGCGCCAAGGACGGCGCGGCCGCGCCCGGCATGATGCCGTTCGAGAGCGTGCTCGACCGGGCGACCGACATCACCCGTGCCGAAATCCGGCGACTGGCCGACACCCTGCAATTCGACGACCCGATCAACATCCAGTTCACCAGCGGCACGACGGGCAATCCGAAGGGGGTCACGCTCACCCACCACAACATCCTCAACAACGGCTATTTCGTCGGCCGCGGCTGCGCGCTGACGCCGGAGGACCGGATCTGCATCCCCGTGCCGCTCTACCATTGCTTCGGCATGGTGATGGGCAACCTCGCCGCGGTCACCAACGGCGCTGCGATGGTCTATCCCGGCGAGGGCTTCGATCCGCTGGCGACCATCGAGACCATCGCCGCCGAGCGCTGCACCGCGATCTACGGCGTGCCGACCATGTTCATCGCCGAGATCGAGCATCCCAAATTCAAGGATCTCGATTTCTCCAGCCTCCGCACCGGGATCATGGCGGGCTCGCCCTGCCCGATCGAGCTGATGAAAAAAGTCGTGACGCTGATGCATGTGCGCGAGATGACCATCTGCTACGGCATGACCGAGACCAGCCCGGTCAGCTTCCAAAGCGCGGTGGACGATCCGCTGGAGCGGCGCGTCTCGACCATCGGCCGGATCCACCCGCATCTCGAGGTCAAGATCGTCGGCCCCGACGGCCGGATCCTGCCGCGCAACGAGAAGGGCGAGCTCTGCACCCGCGGCTATTCGGTGATGCGCGGCTACTGGGCGCAGGCCGACAAGACCGCAGAGGTGCTGGACCCGGCGCGCTGGATGCATACCGGCGATCTTGCGACCATCGACGATCAGGGTTTCTGCAACATCGTGGGGCGGATCAAGGACCTCGTCATCCGCGGCGGCGAGAACGTCTATCCGCGCGAGGTCGAGGAATACCTCTACCGCCACCCGAAGATCCAGGACGTCCAGGTGTTCGGCGTCGCCGACCAGAAATACGGCGAGGAGCTCTGCGCCTGGGTGCGCCTCAAGGCCGGCGAGACCCTGACCGAGCGCGAGGTGCAGGCCTTCTGCGAGGGCCAGATCGCGCATCAGAAGATCCCGCGCTACGTCCGCTTCGTCGATGCCTTCCCGACCACGGTCACCGGCAAGGTGCAGAAGTTCAAGATGCGCGCGGCGATGGAAGAGGAGCTCGGCGTCAAGGCGGCGAAGACGGCTTAGAGCCCGAGGCTCTAGTTGTGGAGCCTCAACAGGTTCTTCCGGTTTAGGCCGAGTTTGCTGATGGGCGGCATGGATTTTAGGCTGCCATGTGGTCGGTGCCAATTGTAGCGATGAAGCCAGTGCCGGAGCTCTGCGGCGCGCTGGTCGGAAGTGTCATAGGCACGGGCGTAGGCCCATTCGCGCAGTGAAGTTTGGATGAAGCGCTCGGCCTTACCGTTGGTCTTGGGCGTATAGGGCCTGGTACGGATATGCCGGATGCCGAGCTGCTTGCAGGCTTTGGCGAAGGCATGGGCCTTATAGCATGGCCCGTTGTCGGTCATGACGCGCTGAACGGTGATGCCAAGGCTCTTGTAGTAGGCGACGGCAGCCTTGAGAAAGGGGACGGCGCAGTCCTGCCTTTCATTCTCCATCACTTGGCTGAAGGCGATCCTGGAGGCATCGTCGATGCAGACGTGGACGAACTCCCAGCCCACGCCGCGGCGGTTGCTCTGGCCCGTGCGGTCGCCGGTGATGCGATGGCCGATCTTGTTGAACTTGCCGAGCTTTTTGATGTCGATGTGCAGGAGCTCGCCGGGGTGCTCGCGCTCATAGCGGCGCACCGGCTCGGCCGGTTCCAGCATCTTGAGCTTGTTCAGCCCGAGCCGCCGCAAGACCCGGCTCACCGTTGCGCCAGACACCCCGACCTCGGCCGCGATCGCCTTGCCCGTCAGCCGCTCCCGGCGCAGCGCTCCGATCTGCTGCACCACAGCTTCCGGCGTCGGCCGGTGCAGCCGATGCGGCCGCGAGGAGCGATCCTGCAGCCCGGCCGGGCCTTCCTCCTTCAACCGCTTCACCCAGGTCCGCACCGTGCGCTCACTGACCGCGAAGTCGGTCGCGACCGACTTCGCGGTCTGGCCTTCCTGGAGCACCCGCCGTGCAGCTTCGGCTCGACTGTGCGGCGTCAGACGGGCATTCTTATGGATGTTCATCCGGTCCCTTCCCCGAATCACTGAAGTCTCGACAACCTCAGCATTCCCGGTCGGGGCCGGATGGACAACCTATTGAAAGCTCACATCTAGAGTTCCGCGTTGACGATGAAGCCGGCATCGACCAGCAGCGTCGCCGAGGTCACGTAGCTCGCGTCGTCGGACAGCATGAAGGCGACCGCCGCGGCGAGCTCGGCGGGCTTGCCGATGCGCCCGAGGGCGATGCGCTCGAGGTAGTACTTCATGACGTCCGGCTGGTCGAACATGCTGGCGCTCATCGGCGTCTCGACGGCGCCGGGCTCGATCGCGTTGACCCTGATGCCGTGCTTGCCGAGCACGGCCCCCAGCGCCTTGGCCAGCATGCTGATGGCGCCCTTGGTGCCGCAATAGGCGACCTGGGTCGGCGCACCCACATGGGCTGAGATCGAGCTGATCATGACGATCGCGCCGCCATGCTTCTCGCGGATCATCTGCCTGGCGCTTTCGGTCACCACGACCCAGGCGCCGCGGACATTGGTCTCGAACAGGTTGTTGAAATCCTCGATCGAGGTCTCGTCCCAGGGCATGAAGGGATTGATGGCCGCATTGGAGACCAGGTAGTCGAGGCGGCCGCCGCGCCTGGCGACCTCGGCGACCATGGCGGTCACCTGCTTCGGATCGCGCATGTCGCAGGCGATGTCGAAGGCCTCGCCGCCGGCGGCCTTGATCTGCGCCATGGTCTCCTTGGCGTCCAGGCCCGGCTTGTAGTTCACCGCGACCAGCGCGCCCTCGGAGGCGAGGCGCACCGCCGTCGCCTGGCCGATGCCCGTGCCGGCGCCCGTGACGAGCGCCACCTTGCCAGCGAACCGGCGTTCCATGTGATCCCCCTATGACGAGAAAGTCAGAACAGCGCGACCGGATTCCAGGGCGAGCCCGTGGCGCCCGGCAGGCGCAGGGGCAGCCCGACCACCATGAAGTCCCAGCGCCCTTCCTCGAGGCAGGCCTGGTGGACCTCCTCGAGCTGCAGGCTGTCGGAGACCAGCATGCCCATCGCCGTCAATTGCAGCGGGTGGATCGGATAGGTCATCCCTTCGACATTGCTCGGCACCGTCTCGCCGTCGCCGTCGGGCAGGAAGGCGGCGATCTTGCGCTCATGCATCCATGGGACGGTGTCGACGTGGAGGCCGGCCTTGCCCTCGCCGCTCGGGGGATAGTCGTTGCTCCAGGCGCCGAGCGCGAGCCGGCGCGCGTGATGCCCGGTGCGGAAGACCATGATGTCGCCTTCGCCGATCTCCACGCCCTGGGCCTTCACGATCGCCTCGATCTCGGCGCGGTTGACGGCCTCGCCCGGCTCCAGCCAGTCGACGCCGCGATAATGCGCGGCATCGATCAGGACGCCGCGGCCGATGATGCCGTGGTAGTAGGCGGCGATGCTGCCCCATTCCGAGCCGCGCGAGGTCAGCAGCGCCGCCGGCTTGTTATTGTAGAGCTTGCCCTTGTACGCGACGTGATTGAGCGCGTCGACATGGGTATGGGCGTCGCCGTGGCTCGCCATGGCGAGGTAGCACATGCCGAAGGAGAGGCCGCTCTCGGTGATCGGGATGTCGTGCATCAGCGACATCAGGTGCACCGCGGGGTTCGGGTTGTCCGGCCCGGCCTGCTTGTTGATCGGGATCGCCATGGAAGCGACGCGGCCCTTCTTCACCAGCGTCGCCGCCGCGGCGATCTTCGCCGGCGTGATGTAGTTGAGCGTGCCGAGCTCGTCGTCGGGACCCCACTTGCCCCAGTTGTCCTTGCTCAGCTTCCGGAACATCGCGTCGAAATCGGCGAGCGAGACGGGGGCGGGGGGCGTCAGCTTGCGGGTGCGGGCGGGGCGGTTCATGGCGTGTCTCCGTGAAAACGGAAGCGGCGCGGAGCATTCTGCCCCGCGCCACCAAGTCCTGTCGATGGATCAGTCGTAGGTATGCACTTCGAACGAGGTCACGCCGTGATCGGCGTTGGTCGTGCCGACGCCGAAGTTGAAGCCGATTCCCGGCGCGCCCGACTTGATGTTGTCATCGACGATCGAGATCATCTCCTGGCCGTTCAGGTAGCCGGTGATGAGGTTGCCGACGATCGAGGCCTCGATGACGTCGCCGTCCTTCACGCCGTATTTCTTGCCGATCAGCTTCTTCAGGGAGGTCCAGCCGCCGACCGGCCCGTTCCAGCGGACGATCTCGGCATAGCCCTCGTCGGTGTCGAGGATGCGGAAGAACACCTCGTAGCCGCTGCAGAACTTCGGCTTCATGTTGTGGCGCAGCCGGATCTGCACCTCCTGGAAGTACTTGCTGGTCTGGTTCCGGCTGAAGACGCGGACCTTGCCGTACTGGTTCGGCCCCCAGGCACCGGTCAGGACCGCGGTCGGGTCGTCGTAATCCCCGACCGCGGCGCCGGCCGCGGCGCCGGCGCCGAGACTGGCCTGCTCGGCGCGGAACTCCTTCACCTGGTTGCGCGAGACCTCGCCGAAGGCCTCGCCGTTCTTCACCACGACGTCGCACCAGTCGATGCCGTCCTTGCGGCCGTTCAGCCACAGCCCGCCTTCCGAGATCGGCGTCTCGTCCTTCCTGAACTCGGTCTTGTACGAGCGGACCGGCGTCTTCTTCGGCAGCTCCATGCCCATCGCGTTTCCTTCTTTCGCCGTGGCTGTCCGGGTGCTCAGAGCGGATGCCGGTGCATGCCGTCTTCCTGCTCCGAGACGATCGCCGCGGCGCGCGTGAGCCAGTCCTGCTTGCCGATGGCTCTCATCACCAGGAGGATGACGACGCCGGCGGCGAACCAGAGTCCGGCGACCAGCGGGGTCCAGTTGTTCGGCGCCGCCGGCGCGAACTGGATGAAGCCGATGTAGATCGAGTAGAGGAGGACGAGGCTGGTGCCCACCGGGAAGATGAAGTGCTTGATCCAGCTGAACTCGTCGCGCGCTTTGGTCCAGTAGTAGACCGTCACGCCGACGTTGGCCGCGATGTAGACGAAGATCACGCCGAGCACCAGAACATAGGCGATCAGGAAGATGAAGAACGCCCAGGGATCGCCCCAGCCGTCCTGCTTCCCTTCGATCCGCGCCATCAGCCACGGCCCACCGAAGCCGAGCACGACCGACAGGATGAACTGCGCGGTGACGGCGGTGGTCGGAGTCTTGCGGGTTGGGTGGACCTCGCCGAACGACTTCGGCAGCACACCCGCGCGGCCCATGCTGTACCACATGCGGGTCGCGACGTTCTGGCAGGCGAGGCTGGCGCCCAGGACCGAGGTGATCATGGCCGCCAGGGTGAGCCACCACAGGCCGCCCCAGACCCGGTGCGCGATGTCGATCGCGGGGACCGAGGACTTCAGCAGGTTCGGCAGATCATCGACGCCCCAGCCGACGACCTGGCCCCATTGCGCGATCACCAGCATGACGCCGATGATCAGGATCGAAGCCATGATCGAGCGCGGGACGTTGCGCCGCGGGTTCTCGGTCTCTTCCGCCAGCGGCACCGCCGCTTCCCATCCGGTCAATCCCTGCACCGTCAAGACCACGACGATGAAGAATCCGGAAAGGGTCGTCTCGGCCCCGGGCGCCTGGAACGAAGGGCTGAAGGTGGCGAAGGTGAAGCCGCCCGGGCCGGGATCGAGGAGCCCGGTCAGGCCCAGTGCCAGCACGATCAGGAACTCGGCAAGGCCGACCGCGACGATGAACTTGATGGAGAACGAGATGCCGGCATAGCCCGCCCAGGTCACCAGCGGGATGCCGATGACGACGCTGATCCACCAGGGGACGCCGATCTGATCCTGCAGGATCTGCCCCAGCACGGCGAGCGAGGGGCCGGCGACGACCGGCGAATAGAGCACGAAGACCCAGCCGGTGAGGAAGCCCATCGATGGCCCCAAGGTGCGGCTGACATAGGTGAAATAGCCGCCTGCGGACGGGAATTTCCGCGCCAGCTCCATCAGGCAGACGCCGAGCGGGATCACGATGATGAGGCCGACCAGGTAAGCAAGCGGCGCTTGTCCGCCCGCATTGCCGACCAGGGTCGTGGTGAAGAAGAATGCGGCGATCGCGGGCGCGATATGCGTGATGTTCTGCATGATCGCGCCGGCCAGGCCCACTTCGCCGGCCTTCAGATCCGTGACCGCGATGTAGTCCTTGCCCGACGACTCGACGAAGCGGCTCGAGCCCTGGTCCGTGCTGTTGGTAGCCATTATCTGCCCCCTTGTCCTATTCCACCCGGCTCCGTGCCGAAGCCGGTTCGTCTTGGTTCAATCTCCGCCCGTCATCGGGCGTGGCGCGTCCTCGAAGGAGCGGAGATAGGCGATGCGGCCGTCCTTCAGCCGCATCAGGTTGATGCCTTCGATCAGCCACGGCTTGTTCTCCGCGTCGTGGAGGACCGCGCGGTACTCGACGCAATGCGCGTCGCGGCCGGCGAAGCTCGCTTTCACATCGACGGTGAGGCCCGGATAGGCGTCGAAGCTCTTCCGGTAGAGCGCCGCGACCGCGTCATGGCCGCGATAGCTGCCATCCGGCGTCACCACTTCGACGTCCGGCGTGAAATGCGCCATCATCCGCGGGAGATCGCGGGCGCATTCGTCGTCCCAGTAGGCGATGACCTTCGCGGTCGCGGCGGCGATGGCCGCGCGGCCCGCTTCGTTGCAGACATCGCGAAGATCGAGGCCGGGCGCCGCCGAGACAGGACGGTTCACGCGATCACGCATGGCGCTCAAGGCCGCGGCGTCCCGCGCGCGAACATGGGTATGCGAACGCCGAACCGACGCACCACCAGCCTCCGACCTGTCTCGCGAACGCATTCTTATTATGAGCGTCGGCGTCTCGGCCGGTTCCGACCCGGCCGCGCCGCCCGCGTACTCGCAACTGTCACCAGTTAACTTGATCGCCCGACCTGGGTCAAGGATAAATAGGCTATGGACCTATGGACAGTTTGATCAACGGCCGATTGAGAGGGGAGAGAGAGTCATGGGTGTTGCGATCGTGACCGGCGCGGGGACGGGAGTCGGGGCCGCAACCGCGCGGCGGCTGGCGGCCGGGGGCTGGGATGTCGCCCTGGTCGGCCGTCGGGCCAATCTGCTGGAGGACGTCGCGGCGGGCATCGGCAAGAGCGGCGGCCGGACGGCGGTGATTCCCGCCGACCTCGCCGAGGCCGCGGCGGCGAAGGCGGTCGTCGATCGCACGGTCGCTGCCTTCGGCGCGGTGGATGCGCTCGTCAACAACGCGGCGGTCATCAAGGTGCTGCCGCTCGCCGACTATACGGTCGAGGTGCTGGACCAGCATTGGGCGGTCAACATCCGCGCGCCCTTCCTGCTGATCCAGGCGGCGCTGCCGCATCTGCGGAAGCAGGGCGGCGCGGTGGTGAACATCTCGTCTTCGTCGGGGACCATCCTCCGGCCGGGCCAGTCGGTCTACGGCATGAGCAAGCATGCGCTGGAATACCTCTCGCGCTCGCTGGCCGGCGAGCTCGCGGCGGATCGGATCCGTGTCAACACCTTGGCGCTGGGACCGGTGGACACGCCGATCCACCAGACCTGGGCGACCGACCTGAAGGCCGCCTATGAGTGGCTGGCGAAACAGGTGCCGCTGGGCCGCATCGCGCAGGCCGACGAGATCGCGCGCTGGGTCGAGATCCTGGTTTCGCCGGATTCCGGATGGATGACCGGTGCCGTTATCCCGCTCGACGGCGGCCAGGTGCTCGACATCGCCTGACGGCGCGCCGGCGCCCGGGTCTCATGTCATCGGGTCAGCCGCGCGATCAGCTCTTCCAGGATCGGGAGCTGGCCTTTCTGCAGACGCTCGCGCGCCTCGGCGAGACCGAGCCAGGCCGCGCGATC
>DASZYM010000442.1:0-1976 GCA_035545355.1 Dongiaceae bacterium | reverse complement strand
TCGGCCTTCGCCGAGGCGGCCGGCCCGCGCCGCCGCGACCTGGTCTCGCTCGGCCGCTACGCCCTGCGCGGCATCGGCCAGCCGCAGGAGCTCTTCACCATCGACCGCACGGCGGCGCCTATTGTTCCGGTGCGCCCCCTGGGCTAGAAGAGGCGGCGACCGCTTCGGAGCCTCATATGCCGCGTCGTTTCACCTTGTTGCCGGCGATCCTGATCGCGTTTTTCCTGGCCGTATCGGTCGCCTTTGCGACCGAGTATCTCGCCGCGGCGAGCGATCTGCCGCTGGCCGACGGGTTGAAGGAACAGCTCGACAAGGGCGCCGTGTTCGACACGCCGCTCGGCCGGATCGTGACCGCCTATGCCGCGGGCAATGCCAAGCCGCAGGCAGTGCTCGACTTCTACGACGACACGCTGCCGCAGCTCGGCTGGGAGCGCGACAAGCCCGGCACCTATCACCGCAAGAAGGAGACCCTGAAGATCGACGTGGTCGGTCCGGAGCAGGGCCCCTGCAAGGTGAGCTACACCCTCTCCTCCCAGAATCAATGAATGCATCAGTGAAGGCATCGGCGAAGGCCGATCGGTGAACGCATGAGCGAAGCTGCTTTCGAGAACATCCTGACCGAGCGCAAGGGCCGCGTCGGCATCGTCACCCTCAACCGGCCGAAGGCGCTGAACGCGCTCTGCGACGCGCTGGTGCGCGAGCTCGGCCTGGCGCTCGACGCGTTCGAGGCCGATGACGGGATTGGCGCCATCGTCGTCACCGGCTCAGAAAAGGCTTTCGCCGCCGGCGCCGACATCAAGGAGATGAAGGACCGCTCCTTCATCGACGTCTACACCCAGGATTTCATCACCGTCGGCTGGGAGCGCATCACCAAGTGCCGCAAGCCGGTGATCGCGGCGGTCGCCGGCTTCGCGCTCGGCGGCGGCTGCGAGATGGCGATGATGTGCGATCTCATCATCGCCGCCGAGACCGCGAAATTCGGCCAGCCCGAGATCACCCTCGGCATCATCCCCGGCGCCGGCGGCACCCAGCGCCTGACCCGCGCGGTGGGCAAGGCCAAGGCGATGGACCTGGTCCTGACCGGCCGCATGATGGATGCCGCCGAGGCCGAGCGCGCCGGGTTGGTGGCCCGGGTCGTGCCGGCGGAGAAGCTGATGGAGGAGGCCCTGGCCGCCGCCGAGAAGATCGCCGCCATGTCCCTGCCCACGGCGATGCTGGCCAAGGAGGCGGTCAACCGCGCCTTCGAGACCACCCTGGCCGAGGGGATCCGCTTCGAGCGGCGGATGTTCCATGCCTGCTTCGCCACCGAGGACCAGAAAGAGGGCATGGCCGCCTTCGTCGAGAAGCGCAAGCCGGCCTTCAAGAACCGCTAGCGCCGGCCGGTCCCGGCCTGCCTCCTTCCGCCGGCCGCTAACGATTCCGTAACCCTATTGCGCTGATCTATAGGCGATCGGTCGCCTTATCGCTCTGCGGCCGCGTTTCTGCGGGATCTGATGTCGCAACCCTATGCCATGACTTCGCCGCGCTTCGTCCTGAAGTGCATGCAGGCCTCGATCGATCTCAAGCTTTACCCGATCGTCGGGATGAACATCCAGGACGTGATGATCGGCGGGGCGCCGGACTGGATCGCGCCCAAGCAGCGCGTCGATTTCTCCTTCGTCATGGACCTGCAGGGCAAGGAGCGGCGCCTGCCGACTTATGGCGTGGTGATCAGCAACGATGCCCGTGGCCTCGACATCCGCTACCGCCCGCCGACCAGCCAATGGCGCGACATCCTCGCCAAGCTGATCGCCGAGGAAAGCGCGTAGCTTCTTTCCGTCATGCCCGGACTTGATCCGGGCATCTCGTGCCCATTGGAATGAGATTGCCGGGTCCCGTAGCGAATGTCCGCATTCGCGGAGGGCCCGGCAACGACGTCGGAAATGGAAACGCCCGCCTCGATGAGGCGGGCGTCTCTCTTTGAGAGGGTGTCGGGG
>DASZYM010000441.1:0-6887 GCA_035545355.1 Dongiaceae bacterium | reverse complement strand
ACGATGGTAACGACTGCACGTTAAGCAGAGGTAAATCCGGCCCAGTCTCACGGCCGCCGCGACGCTTCCATCTTTCACTCATGTTGACAATAAACTTTACATGAGTTAAGTTTCTGAGCATGGCAAGACTGACCACCGGCGAGCTCCGCGGCTACCAGCAGATCTGCGGCAAGAACGGCGCGATCATGGTGATCGCCTGCGACCAGCGTGGCGGCATCCGGCAGATCCTGGCGAAGACGCCGGAGGAGCAGGCCAGGATCAGCGACGCCATGCTGGGTGTCACCAAGGCCGACGTCGTGCGCTATCTCGCCAGCGAGGCGCCTTGCATCCTGCTCGACCCGGTCTGCGCCGTGCCCAAGGTGGTGAATGAATCGGTGCTGCCGCGCGACGTGGCCCTGCTGATCGGCCTCGACGCGTCCGGCTACGATACCGATCCGGCGGGACACTATCGCTCCCGCCTCGTCCCCGGCATCGATGCGCGCAAGGTGCGGGCGCTCGGCGGCACCGGCGGCAAGATCATGGTCTATCTCAGGGCCGACCATCCGGACGCCAACGGCCACAACATGGCGATCATCCGGCGATGCGTCGAAGACTTCGCGCGCGAAGACCTGCTGCTGGTCGTCGAGTTCCTCACCTACCGCCTGCCCGATGAGGATCCGGCCGAGTACAAGGCAAAGTTCCCGGCGCTGATCGAAGGCGGCACGCGGCTCTGCCTCGAGGCGGGCGCCAAGGTGCTGAAGCTCCCCTATCCCGGCACCGCGCAAGCCTGCACCGCGATCACCCGGCTCTGCGGCGAGGTTCCCTGGTCGGTCCTCTCGGCCGGCGTGGACCACGAGACCTTCCTCGGCCAGGTCGAGATCGCGATGGCCAATGGGGCCGCGGGCGTGATCGCGGGGCGCGCCTTGTGGAAGGATTGCGTCTTTCTCGACCGCGACCGGCAGCGCGACGCGCTGCGCGGCACCGCGGTGCCGCGACTGAAGCAGATCCAGGCGATCCTGGACCGCCATCCGCAGGACCTGGGACGCCTGGCACCGGCGTGAGCACACGGGACGCCACGGCGATCGGCATCGATGTCGGCGGGACCCAGATCCGTGCCGCCGAGATTTCCGCCGCCGGCGAGGTGCGGGCCTGGACCGCGCAACCGACACCGCCCGATCCGCGCGAGGCGATCGCTCGGATCCGCGGCCTCGTGCAGCAGCTCGACGGCCGCGACGTTGCGGCTATCGGCATCGGCGTGCCCGGCCGGGTCGATACCTGCAACGGACGGATCCTTTCCGGCGGCTATGTCGACCTCTCGGGCCATTCCCTGGCCGGCGAGATCGGCAACCGGGCGGGACGGCCCGTCATCGTCGATAATGACGGCAACCTCGCACTCTACGGCGAGCATGCCACCGGCAGTGCGCGCGCGGCCGGGACGGTCGTGATGTTCACCATCGGCACCGGGATCGGCGGCGCGGTGATCGCCCAGGGCAAGCTGCTGCGCGGCAGACGCGCGGCGGGGCAGCTCGGCCATATCGCGATCGACCGGAATGGCGAGCTTTGTCTCTGCGGCCGCCGCGGCTGTGTGGAGACCATGAGCTCGGGCACGGCGCTCGGCCGACATATCGCCGCAGCCGGCTTGCCGGCGGATATTTCGGTCGCCGGCCTCTTGCAGCGTGCCGAGGGCGGTGACGACATCGCAAGACGCGTCCTCGCCGCCTGGGCTGCGCCCATGCGCATGGCGATCGATACCGTGGTCGCGGCCTTCGATCCCGATCTCGTGGTGCTCGGCGGCGGCCTCGGCGCCGCGATGCACCGCGCGCTCGACCGGTTTCCGGCGGAGGCGTGGTGGTATCAATGCACGGTGGTCCCCGCCGCACTCGGCGACCGCGCCGGCGTGATCGGCGCCGGCCTGAGCGCGCTATCGCGGATCGAGCAACCGGCCAGGGCGCAGCGATGAAACGCGCGGTTCTGGTGAACGGCGTTCCCGCTTCCGGCAAGAGCACGGTGGCGCAGGCGATCTCCCATGCCGAAGGTTGGCCGCTGCTCACCCTGGACACGATCAAGGAAGCCTTCTTCGCCCATCTCGGCACCGGTGACCGCGACTACAACCGGCGGCTCGGCAAGGCGAGCTATCAGGCGATCTTCGCCGTGATCGCCGACTTCCCCCGCGACACCACCGCTGTGGTCGATGCCTGGTTCGGATTCCAGCCGCCCGAGATTCTGGACGCTCATCTCGCCACCGCGGGCATCGCACAGGTTGCGCAGGTCTGGTGCCGTGCGCCCGCGGAGGTCGTGGGCGAGCGCTATCGCGCCCGGCTCGATGCGCGCCATGCCGGCCATCTCGGCGCCGATTATGTGCCGGAGCTGATCGCGCTCGCCGGAACGGCGCGTCCCTTGGAGAAGTATCCGGTATTCGAGACCGAGACGACCCGCCCGCTGGATATCGTCGCGCTCAGGATCTGGCTTCGCACCGTCTTTCGTTGAGATCGGAGGATGCCCATGGCGCCGAGGAAGATCGCCACCATGGAAGAGTTCGCGGCAACGGTCGGCCTGTCCCGCCCGACCGTCTCGAAATATTTCGCCGATCCGGGATCGGTGCGCGGCAAGACCCGCGCCCGCATCGAGGCCGGCCTGAAGCGCACCGGGTTCCGGCCGAACATCTTCGCCGTCAACCTGAAGCGGCGGCGCTCGAAGATCATCGGCCTGATCGTCCCCGACCCGACCGACCCTTTCTACATGACACTCGCCCAGCGGATCGAGGCCGAGGCGACCGAGGCCGGCTATCTGGCCCTGGTCTTGAGCTCCAACGGCCGGGCCGAGACCGAGGCGCGGGCGATCGAGACCATCACCGCACTGAACGTCGCCGGGGCGATCATCGCGCCGCTCGGCGAGACCTCGCAGCACGCGCGACTGAAGGCGCTGGGCCGCGAGATCCCGCTCATCTTCGTCGATGCCCCGCTCGACGAGGAGGGACCGTTCGTCGGCACCGACAACCATCAGACCATTCCGCTCATCACCGAATATCTCTGCCGCTCGGGCGATCACCCGACCTTCTTCGAGACGCCGAAGGTCAACAACAACGCGCTCGATCGGCGCCGGGCCTATGTCTTGGCCATGGAACGCTCCGATCTGGAGCCGAGATTCGCACCGGTTCCGCCGTCGAAGAGCTTCGACTTCGAGAAGGCGGCGTTCGATGCGACGCTGCAGATCCTGCGCGACCGCGGCTTTCCGACCCGCACCATCCTCTGCGCCAACGATCGCGTGGCGTTCGGCGTGCTCGCCGCGATGTGCCAGTCCGGCCTGAAGGTCGGGCGCGGCGCGGATTGCGACTTCCGCGTCGCCGGCCACGACAACCAGCGGCTCAGCGCCTATACCTGTCCGCCGCTGACCACCGTCTTGCAGGATTGCGACGAGATGGGGCGCGTCGCGCTTCGGATGCTGCTGGCCAGGATCGACGGCGAGGAGCGGGCCGGCCGCGGCGGCGACGGCGCGAGGGTCCTGCTCAACGGCGAACTGGTGCTGCGGAAATCGGCCTGAGTGGCGCCTACTTGCCGACCATCAGGCGGACGATCTCGTCGCCGCTGGTGGCGTCGGGACGGCGCTCGCCGACATTCTCGCCGTGGCGAAACACCACGATCCGGTCCGCCACTTCGAAGATGTCGCGCAGATTGTGCGAGATGAAGATGACGCCCTTGCCATGCGCCTTGAGCGACTGGATCAGCGCGATCACCTTGCGCTGCTCCGGCACGCCGAGCGCCGCGGTCGGCTCGTCCATGATGACGAGACGCGCGTTCCAGAACATCGCCCGGCCGATCGCCACCGCCTGGCGCTGGCCGCCGGAAAAGGCGGAGACCGGCGCTTCCAGGCGACTGACATGGAAGTCGAGCTTCTCCATCGTCTCCTTGGCCGCATCCGCCATCTTCTGGCGGTCGATCACGGGCAGGATGCCGAACAGCTTCTTCATCGGCTCGCGGCCGAGGAAGATGTTGGCGCCGATCGAGAGATTGTCGGCCAGCGCCAGGTCCTGATAGATCGTCTCGATCCCGCTGTCGCGGGCCTCCTGCGGACTGGTGAAGGAGGTGGCCTTGCCGTCGAGCAGGATCTCGCCGTCCTCGTATTGGAACACGCCGGAGATCGCCTTGATCACGGTCGACTTGCCGGCGCCGTTGTCGCCGGCGAGCGCCACGACCTCGCCGGGATGGACCTCGAACGAGACCTTGTTCAGCGCCTGCACGCCGCCGAAATGCTTGGAGACGCCGCGGACGGCGAGGATCGGGGCCTGACCGGCCTGGAGGTCACTCAACCTGGCGCCCTCCGGTGAAGCGGCGTTGGGTCTGATCGACCAGCACCGAGATGATGATGACGGTGCCCACCGCGATGAACTGCCAGAACGGCTCGACGTCGATGAAGACCAGCCCGTATTGGATGACGGCGATGACCAGCGCGCCCGCGATCGTGCCCCAGATCGTGCCGGAGCCGCCGAACAGGCTGGCACCGCCGATGACGACGGCCGCGATCGAATCCAGGAGCAGCGGTTCGCCGGCCTGGGCGGCACCGGCCGAGAAGCGGCCGGTATAGAGCACGCCGGCGACGCCGGCCATGACCGCCGAGAGCAGATAGATCTTCAAGGTCAGGCGCTTGATGTTGATGCCGGCGCGGCGCGCGGCCGGCTGGCTGGCGCCCATGGCATAGGTGTGCTGGCCGAAGCGGGTCTGCGACAGCATGTAATGCAGGACCAGGCAGGCGATCACCGTCAGGATCACCAGGACCGGAACGCCGAGGATCCGGTTGTTGCCGATCGCACTGTACCAGTCGTTGGTGACCGAGATCGTCATACCGCCGGCGGTCAGATAGGCGGCGCCGCGCGCGACGCCGTACATGCCGAGCGTGCCGATGAACGGCGGCACGCGCAGATGCGCGATCAGGGCGCCGTTCACCAGTCCGGGAAGGATGGTGATCGCGGTCCCGCCGAGGACGCCCACCAGCATCGCCGCGAAGGGCGGCAGGCCGAGCTGAGCCGCCGCGTAGTTCGCGACATGCGCCGCGACCACCGAGGCGAGGCCCATGACGAAGCCGAGCGAGAGATCGATGCCGGCCGAGATGATGACGAAGGTCTGGCCGAGGCCCAGCAGCAACGGCGCCGTGGCGAAGACCGAGATCGATTGCAGGTTGTAGGTGTTCAGGATGAAGGAGGTGCCGTAGGCCGAGCGCGCCCAGATCTCGAAAAAGACGATCAGGATCGCCAGGAACAGCCAGGCCCGCAGCTCGGCGATCCGGACCAGGATGGATCGTCCGGTCGATGCGGATTTGGGGCTGCCGGCGGAGGTCACGGCTTCGGGTGCGGCCATCGGACTCTGTTACAATCGAGAGCGCGAAGACGATCGCCGCCCGTTGCCGGGCGACGATCGGTCTTCAGGTGACAGTGCGGAGGCTATTCGCTCTTGTAAAGGTACTTGCTGACGTTCGGATCGTCGATGTTGTCCTTGGTCATGACCGAGAAGCCGGTGCCGATATTGGTCGGGACCGGATTGCCGGTGACATGGGCATAGGCCGCCATGAAGCCGAAATAGCCGATCTCGGCGGGATGCTGGGCGATCGTCAGCTCGAACGTGCCGTCCTTGAGCTGGGCGACGATCGATTCCGGCGCGTCGAAGCCCGCGAGCTTCACCTTGCCGGTGACGCCGGCCTGCTTCACGCCGTTGGCGGTGCCGCCGGCCGAGAACAGGTTGGCGCCGAACACGCCGGCGAGATCCGGCGCGCGGCCGAGCACCGCCTGGAACTGCGCGGCGGCCTTGTTGGCGTCGTCGTCGTTGAACTGGGTCTCGAGGACCTGGATGTCCTTGTAGTTCGCCGCGATCTCCTCCTTGAAGCCCTGCTCGCGCTGGTCGGTGGTCGAGACGCCGGGCTTCACGTTGGAGACATAGACCTTGCCCTTCTCGCCGATCGCCTTGGCGAGCGCGCGCGCCGCCATGCGGCCGCCGAGCAGGTTGTCCGAGGCGACATAGGCGATCGGGAAGTCCGCGTCGCCGGCGCCGGTCTGGAACACGCCGGTGCCGATGAACGTGTCGACGCAGACGACGGTGATGCCGGCGTCATTCGCCTTCTTCAGCGGCTCGATCAGCTGCTGCTTGTCGGTGGGCGCGATCAGGATCGCCTTCGGATTCTTCGCGATCACCGCTTCCAGGACCGGCACCTGCAGCGAGACGTTCCACTCCGCAGCACCCTGATAGATCAGCTTGGCGCCGACCGCTTTCGCCGCGGCCTCGGCGCCGTGATGCATGGTGACGTAGAACCCGTCGGCGGTGAGGCCCGGGATCAGCGCGATGGTGATGTCGTCGGCGGCCGAGGCCTTGTCGGCCAGCATCGGCATGGTTGCGGCGGCGACGCCGGACGCACCCAGCAACTTTACGAATGAACGGCGCTCCATCTCAAATCCTCCCTCTATGATTGTCGTCTTATTGCGCATCCCGGGACCCACCGCCTCGGATGGACAATCCCGAAAAGGATCGCCCGGATACCTGGAATTCGTCAATGGACCTTTACCTGTGTAAAGCGATCTCCAGTCCGGGCAAGGCGTGAATCGAGGCCATTCGCTGAATTAAATCGCTCGCGCCGAAGGCCAGCGAGCCCATGACGATGGTCTCGGCGCCGGCCGCGCGCAGCCGCGGGACGGTGTGCTCGCGGATGCCGCCATCGGCGGCGAGAAGGATGCGCCGCTGGCCGCGCTCGGGCGCGAGCAGCGCCTGCGCCTCGCGCAGCCGGTCCGGTGCCTCCGCGGCGAGGTCCACGCCCTTGATGCCGATCCGGGTTCCGAGCAGCGTCAGCATGGCGATCTCGCCGACGAACGGCGCCGCGCGTGACACCGGTGAATCGAGCTCGAGCACGATGCCGCCCAGCAGCCCGAG
>DASZYM010000440.1:0-7032 GCA_035545355.1 Dongiaceae bacterium | reverse complement strand
AGGTGCTCGACTTCGGCATCGCCAAGGTCGGTGGCAGCACCAGCAAGCTCACGCAAGCCGGACAAGTGTTCGGCACGCCGCACTACATGTCCCCGGAGCAATGCGCCGGCACCAACGTCGATCACCGCACGGACATCTACGCGGTCGGCGTGATGCTGTACGAGATGGCGTGCGGCAAGGTGCCGTTCGACGCCGACAACTTGATGGGGATTCTCACCAAGCACTTGTACGAGAATCCGATCGCGCCGCACGAGCTGGCGCCGCCGGTCGACGTCTCGCCGGCGCTGGAAGCACTCATCCTCAAGTGCCTGCAGAAGAAGGCCGACGCGCGCTATCAAACGATGGCCGAACTCGCGGCCGATCTCGAGGCGCTCGAGCGCGGCATGACACCGAAAGCCGTGACCGACAAGGTCGAGCGCGCGGCCGCGGGCGCGGGTCCACAGACGCTGACCGGGGTGGAAGCGCGCGTGAGCGTCGGCTCGGGCGCGAACGACATCGCGATCCGCAAGAATCACACGCCGCTATACCTCGGCATCGGCTTGGCTGCGGCGCTGGCCGTGATCGGCGGCGCGGTGATGTTCACGCGCGGCTCGTCACCCGAGGTGGCGAGCGCAGACACGGCACGCAAGCCGGATGCGCCGGCGCTGCCGGCCGAGAACGCGCCGCAGCCATCAGCGGCAGCGCAGCCCAGCCCGCCGGTTCCCGCGACCCCCCCTTCACGGCCGCTTCGATCGCAGCGCGATCGAGGCCTTTGAGACCAATCACGACCAGCCGGCTGCGGCGATCCTCGTCGGCCGCCCAGGCGCGGTCGTAGTAGTGCTGCAACCGGCTGCCGACGCCTTGCAGCACCAGGCGCATGTCGCGGCCGGCAACGTCGAGAAAACCTTTGACCCGCAAGATGTCATGCTTGGCGATCGCCGGTTTCAGGCGCTCCAGCAATTCCTCGGGCGTCTTCAAGGTGCCGATATCGACCTGGAAGCTCTCGAACTCGTCGTGATCGTGGTCTTCGCCTTCGAGCTCATGGTGCGAGAAGCGCGTGTCGAGATCGTCTTCCGCCGCGGCGCCGATGCCGAGCAGCACGTCGGGATCGATCGCGCCGAAGCTCGAGAGGACCAGCTTCGCCTTGCGCTTCATCTCGCGGTCGATCGTGTCCTTGGCCGCCTGGCGGTCGTCGGCCGACATTTGGTCGTTCTTGTTGAGGATGATGAGATCGGCGCTGTTGATCTGGTCCTCGAACAGCTCGGCCAGCGGGCTCTCATGGTCGAGGGACTCGTCGGCGGCGCGCTGCTGCGCGACCGCATCCGGGTTGTCGGCGAAACGGCCGGCGGCCGCGGCGGGGCCGTCGACCACGGCGATCACGCCGTCGACCGTCACGCGGGTCCGCACTTCCGGCCAGTTGAAGGCGCGGATCAGCGGCTTCGGCAGCGCGAGGCCCGAGGTCTCGATCACGATATGCTCCGGCGGCTCCGGACGGTCGAGCAGCGCGGAGATGGTCGGCAGGAAATCGTCGGCCACGGTGCAGCAGATGCAGCCATTGGCGAGCTCGACGATGTTCTCCTCCGGGCAATCCTCGATGCCGCAGCCCTTGACCAGTTCGCCATCGACGCCGAGCTCGCCGAATTCGTTGATGATGAGCGCAATCCGCCGCCCGTGCGCATTCCTGAGAAGGTTCTGGATCAGGCTGGTCTTCCCCGCGCCGAGGAAGCCGGTGACGATGGTCGCTGGAATCTTCGTGCTCATCTTTCTCTCTTCACTTCAAGGTCATCGGTAGGCCGGCGGTGACGAACACGACGCGATCGGCCTTCTCCGCCAGGCGCTGGTGCAGGATGCCGGCATGGTCGCGGAACTGCCGCGCCAGCGCATTGTCCGGCACGATGCCGAGGCCGACCTCGTTCGACACGAACACCACCGGTCCGCCGAACTGGCCGATGGCGGCGATCAAGCCGTCGATCTCGGCCTCGATTTCCCGCGCCTCGCCCAGAAGATTGCCGAGCCAGAGGGTCAGGCAATCGACCAGGACCGCCGCACCCTGTTCCGTTTCGGCCTTCAAGGCGGCAGCCAGTGCCAGCGGCTCCTCGACGGTCTTCCAGTCGGAATCGCGGCGGTCGCGATGGGTCTTCACCCGCGCCGCCATCTCGTCGTCCAGGACTTCGGCGGTGGCGAGATAGGTCCGGCGGCCGGGATGACGGTCGAGCAGCCCCTCGGCATAGCGGCTCTTGCCCGAGCGGGCGCCGCCCAGCACCAGGGTGACCGGGGGCAACGGCGTGATCACGCCCGAGACGCCGAGCCCATAGCTTCGTGGTTCAGACTTCGACACGCTGCGCTCCTCCCACCGAGGCGCCGACCGTTGCAGAGGTTCGCCGAGGTTTCCTGGCTCGACCGCCGGAACCCGCGCCTTCCCGGCCAAAACCGGCCAGTGGCTCCAAACGGGTCCGTCGCCCCGTATCCATAAAGAGGCATACCGGGCTGCGGTCCTACAGTTGCGGGGGCAGCGCCGGCATCCGACCGGCTTCCCTCCCTGCGAACGGGCGGAAACTAGCAGGTCAGCGGCGGCCGCGCAGCAACGCTTTTCTCATGAACAAAGCCGAAGCCGGCTTGCGGCGCCGGGCGGGCTCGGGCGCATCCCTGGCCACGATCTCCAGCAGGGTGTCGGCCGCCCGGCTGCGGTAGCGCTCCTTGTGGCGCAGGATGTGGAACGGGCGCTGCGGCATCTCGAAATCGAGCCGGCTCAGGCCGCCATAGCGCAAGCCAGGGCCGACCACCAGCTCGGAGATCGCGGTCGCCCCGGCCCCGGCCAGGACCGCCGAGCGCACCGCCTCGTTGGACGGCAGTTCGAGCACGACCTTCAGCGCCTTGGGATCGATCTTGCGGCGCCGGAGCTCCGCCTCGAATTCGGCGCGGGTGCCCGAGCCCGGTTCCCGCAGCACCCAGTCCATGGCGAGGATATCGGCGGCCGTGAGCTTTCCATTGCGGGCCGGTGCTTCGCCGGTCGCGATCACGACGGCGAGGCGATCGCCTTCGATCGAGCGGTCGGAGAGTGCCGGCTGGTCGATCTCGCCTTCGACGAAGCCCAGCTCCGCGGTTCCGGCGATCACCGCCGCGGCGACTTGTGTCGTGTTGCCGATCGCGAGGCGGATCTCGATCGCCGGATAGGCCTTCCGGAACGCGGCGAGCCGCGCGGGAAGCCAATACGTGCCGATGGTCTGGCTGGCATGGATGGAGAGCGTGCCCCGCTTCAAGCCGCCCATGTCTGCAAGGGTCGACTCCGCGGCGGTGGCGCGGGCGAGGACGTCGCGCGCTTCCGCGAGGAACACCCTGCCCGCTTCGGTCAGCTCGACGCGCCGGCCCACCCGATGGAAGAGATGCACCGCGTGCTCGCTCTCCAGCGCGGCGATGGCGGCGCTGACCGCCGACTGGACGATGCCCAAAGCCTCGGCGGCACGGGTCATGTGCTCGCGCTCGGCGACGGCGACGAAGATCCGGAGCTGTTCCAGCGTCATGGCGCGGATGCTACCGCGCCCGTCATCAGCGCGCGAGCATCACCAGAGCGAGGCTGAAGCCGGAGATGAACAGCGACGCGGCGGCGCCGAGCAGCAGCGGCCGCGGGCCGGCCGCCAAAAGCTTGCGGAAATCGGTGCCGAGGCCCATGGCCGCCAGCGCCATGGCGAGCAGGAAGTTGGTCGCGGCGACGATCGCCGCGCGGGCCGACGGATCGACCGTGACCACGCTGTTGACGCCGACCAGGACGAGGAAGCCGAGCACGAACCAGGGCATCGGAAAGGCGGCGCGATTGCCTTCGGCCGGGCGATGACGATGTGCGCCGCGCCGCGCCGTGCTCCAGCCGAGCGCCAGGATCATCGGCGCCAGCATCATCACCCGCGTCAGCTTGGCGACGGTGCCGAACTGGCCGGATTCGCTGCCGCGCTGGAAGGCGGCGGCAACGACCTGCGCGATCTCATGGATCGAAGCGCCCGACCACAGGCCGTAATCGTGGGCCGAGAGCTGCAGTGCCGCACCCGCGAGCGGGTAGAGAAACATCGCCGCCGAGCCGAAGATGGTGACGCAGGCGACCGCATAGGCCACGTCCTCATCCCGTGCCCGCGTCACCGTGTTGGTGGCGATGATCGCCGAGGCGCCGCAGATCGACGTGCCGGCGGCGATCAACTCGGCCAGTTTCGGATCGATGCCGAGCCAGCGGCCGAGCGCCTTGGTGAAGATCATGGTCGCGACCAGGCCGCCGGCAATGATTGCGATTCCGGTGATGCCCACGGCTGCGACCTGGCCGGCGGTCAGCTGCAGCCCGAGCAGGATGATGCCGAAACGCAGGATCCGCCGGAGCGAAAACGCAATCCCGGCCCGCGCCCGATGCGGGGTCCCGATCACATTGTGGAACACCATGCCGAGCAGGATCGACAGGATCAGCGGACTGAAGATCCCGACGGCCGGCAGCGTGTGCAGCGCCGTGCCGAGCGCCGCCAGCATCGCGGTCAGCATCAGGCCGGGAATGAGATCGAGGGCGGGAGTGAGTCCGGAACGGGCCGGCAGCGTGGCTTGGAGGGACATGGCGAACCGTGGTCTTGTTGACCCCAGATTCGCCCGCCTTGATCAATCAATCCAACGAATTAATCCGTTCGTTTCAATCTGAAACAGAGATTGATCTTCAGACCGCCTCCCAGACCCGCTCCGGCGGCCGGGCAAGCACCGCGCCCTTGGGTCCGACCACGATCGGCCGCTCGATCAGGACCGGAATCTTGGCCATCGCCTTGATCAGCGCCTCGTCGGTGGTCTTGTCGGTCAGCTTCAGCGCTTCGAAATCCTCGCCCTTGCGGCGCAGGATGTCGCGCGGCCCCACTTTCAGCTTCTTCAGCAAGGCCTTGATTCCGGCCTCGTCCAGCGGCGTTTTCAGGTATTCGACCACCTTCGGCTCGACGCCTTTTTCCTTCAGCCAGCCCAGTACTTTTCGCGACGTGCTGCAGTTCGGGTTGTGGTAGATGGTGACGGACATCAATACCTCCAGACGTCAGATTGGACCATGAAACTGCTCTATTTCGCCTGGCTCCGCCAGAAGATCGGCAAGGCCGAAGAAACCCTCGACGTTCCGTCCCATGTGAAAGAGGTCGGCCAGCTCCTGGATTGGCTGGAAAGCCTCGGCCCGAACTACGCAACCGCGCTGAAGGAGCGCCGCGCGGTGAAGGTTGCCGTGAACCAGGACTATGTCGGCCTCACCCATCCGGTGAAATCCGGCGACGAGGTCGCGCTGTTCCCGCCGGTGACCGGCGGTTGACCCGTCGATTCCATCGGGCCGGCTGAGCCGATGATCAGCGTCCAGCGCGAGGATTTCGACGTCGGCGCGGAGCTGGAGAAGCTCGCTGCGGGCAATCATCAGGTGGGCGGCGTCGCGAGCTTCGTCGGCCTGGTGCGCGACATCGCCCCGGAAGGCTCGAGCGCCGAATCCTCGATGACACTGGAGCACTATGCCGGCATGACCGAGAAGCGCCTGGCCGAGATCGAGGCCGAGGCGCATCGCCGCTGGCCCTTGGCCGCGACGGTCATCATCCATCGCCACGGCAAGCTCAATCCCGGCGACCGCATCGTGCTGGTCGGCACCGCGTCGAGCCATCGCGAAGCGGCGCTCGAATCCTGTGCCTTCCTGATCGACTGGCTGAAGACCGAAGCGCCGTTCTGGAAGCTGGAAGAAAGCGCCGAGGGTTCGCGCTGGGTCGAGGCCCGCGCGAGCGACGACGCGCGCAAAGAGGCGTGGAAGAAATAGGTTCGGCGCTTCCTCCGCCGAACTCCACAACCCCAAGGCTGAACCTTGGCATGACGACCCGGTGTGAGGTGAAGGCGAGCCCGTCCCAGCGCGGCCGAGAACCCCGCTTGAAATCTCCCTGACGCGCGGCCATTTCTGGTGGCTCCCGAAACGGCCTGGAAAAGACCGCTTCCATGATCGATCTCGCTTTTTTGACCGATCCCTCCGTCATCCTCAGTTTCTTAACCCTCGCAGCTCTCGAAATCGTCCTCGGCATCGACAATCTGCTGTTCGTGCAGATCGTCGCCGGGCGCGTTTCGCCCGAACGCCAGCGCCTGGCGCGACGCCTGGGCCTCAGCCTGGCCCTGCTGACGCGGCTGGCATTGCTGGCCTCGATCGCCTGGGTGGCGGGCCTCACCGAGCCGATCTGGACCATGGACTGGTTCGGCCCGGACCATGCCTACGATCTCTCCTGGCGCGACATCATTCTGCTCGGCGGCGGTCTCTTCCTGCTCGCGAAATCGACGACGGAGATCCATCACAACATCGATGTCGAGGAAGAGGAGCATGGCGGCAAGCGCGGCTATCTCGGCCTCGGCGCCGCGGTCGTGCAGATCGCGCTGCTCGACATCGTGTTCTCGCTGGACAGCGTGATCACCGCGGTCGGCATGACCCAGCACCTGCCGGTGATGGTGGCCGCGGTGGTCGCGGCGATGGTGGTGATGATCCTCGCGGCGAACGCGGTCGGCGACTTCGTCGACAAGCATCCTTCGGTGAAGATGCTGTGTCTCGCGTTTCTATTGCTGATCGGCGTCGCGCTGCTCGGCGAGGGCCTGCATTTCCATATCCCGAAGGGATACCTCTACTTCGCCATCGCCTTCTCCGCCGGCGTCGAGGGCCTCAATCTCTGGGCTCGGGCGCGGCGGCAGGCGGCGAAGAAGACGGTGCACTGACGGCGCGCAGCACGGCTGCCACTCCCCACCAACCTCCCCCGAAGACGGGGAGGGTTGGGAGGGGGAACCCCGCAATGACTCGCGGGGCAGTGCTCTCGGAACTCTTACGCCGCCTTGCTGCTCGCGTGGGCGCGGACTTCCTTCAGGTAGTCCTCGCGAAGCTGACGGGTGACCGGACCGACCTTGAATTGATGCTCGCCGACCTGGCCGACGGGAGTCACTTCCGCGGCGGTGCCGACCAGGAAGACCTCGTCCGTCTTCTTCAGCTCATCCGGGAAGATCGCGCGCTCGACCACCTTGAGCTGGCGGCGCCGCGCGAGATCCATGACG
>DASZYM010000439.1:0-7292 GCA_035545355.1 Dongiaceae bacterium | reverse complement strand
ACGAGCGCGATCCGATCATTCTCGCCGAGCGCCGCGGTCGCATAGGCGGCGAAGGCGCGATAGGGATCGGCGCGCGCCGGGTTGGCCGGATGCGGCGGAACACGCGGCGCGGATTCCTCGGCGCTCTTCCGGATCTCGGCGAGCTCCGCCCAGAGCGCCTGATACCGCGCGACGATGACCCGCCAGTCGAACTCGGCGACCGCGCGCTCTCGCGCCGCCGCGCCCATCCGCTTGCGCAGCGCCTCGTCCTCGATCAGGCGCGCATAGGCCGCGGCGCAGGCTTCGGGATCGACCGCGACGAACTGGCTGGTGAAGCCGCAATAGTGATCGTAATTGTCGATCTCCCCGGCATGGCGGTCGGCGAGATCCTCGCCGAAGCCGGGCGGCGGCATCAGGGTCGGCACGCGGATGCCGTCGATCCCGTCGCGGATCGTATCGCGATAGCCGTTCCAATCGGTCACCACCGAAGGCAAGCCCGCCGCCATCGCCTCGATCGGCGCCAGGCCGAACGTCTCCTGGATGTTGTCGGAGAGCGAGGTGAAGATGTCCGCGGCCTGCCACGCCTGCTGTCGCGCGGAGGCGTCGCGGCCATCGACGAAGCGGCAGGCGACCGACGGGCAGAACTGCGCCGCCCCGGACTTGAAGGCGCTCTCGATGAACGCATTGGCGAACCAGCCGGCCTGCAGCAGGTGAATGCGCCGGGCCGGCGCGGCGCGCGCCACGCGTTCGAGCGCCTGGTACATCGGCAAGGGATGCGCCTTGGCATGGAAGCTCAGGCGCCCCACGAACAGCACGGCGACATCCGCCGCGCCGATGCCGAGCGCGTTGCGCGCCTCCCCTCGGCGCGTCGCATCCGGCGCGAAGCGCGCGGTATCGACGCCGAGCGGAATGATCGGCAGATGCGGCTGGGGAAATTGCCGCGCACCGAAGCGGGCGCGCAGGTACTCGGCCTGCGCGCCGAGCACGAACTCCACGGTCTCCCGGACCACCTTCGAGGTGCAGATCAGCGCGTCCCAGGCCTGCACCGGCGCGTGGTGCAGGTCGGAGATCGAGTCCATGGCGCTGGCGGAGGCGGTGGTATGCGTCACGCCGACGATCGAATAGGCGCGCTGGTCGAAGCGCCGGCGCCGCCAGGCGTGAACCGAGAGGCTCGGATCGGGAAGATAGAGCGTGCCCGGTTCGCCGGGCGTGCGGGGATCCGCCTCGTTCAGCCAGCGCACCCGATGCCGGTTGCCGCTGCTCCGCACCGCGCCGATGAAATGCTCGGCCTGCTCGCGGCTCGGCGTGTAGCAATAGAACGGATCGACCTCGGCATGCTGGAGGAAGCCTTTGAGAAAGCCTTCGCCGGCCGCTTGCCGGCCCATCAGGCGCGGGCCCTGGGTGGTGAAGGCCTCCGGGCGATAGAGGATCGCCGCATTGGCGCCGTTTGCCATGTTCCGCTTCCCCTCGCGTCCCCGTCCGAGCATAGCGGCGCTGGCGGCCCGGCGGAAGTTGCCGCTAGACTGCCGCGATGCCGAGCATAGGAGCTCTCGCCTTCCATCCGCTGACGCCGGAGCGCTGGTCCGATCTGGAGCGGCTGTTCGGGCCGAACGGCGCCTGCGCCGGCTGCTGGTGCATGTTCTGGCGGATGCACGGTCCCGACTATCGCAAGGCCGCGGGACCGGAGAAGAAGCAGGCCTTCAGGCAGGTCTGCCGGAAGGGCGGACGCCCGCCGGGCGTGCTCGCCTATCGCGACGGCGCGCCGGTCGGCTGGGTCGCGATCGCGCCGCGGGCGGATTACATCCGGCTCGGCGAGGCGCGGGTGCTGGCGGCGATCGACGACAAGCCGGTCTGGTCCATCACCTGCTTCTTCATCCACCGCACCGCGCGGCGCCAAGGGCTGATGGAAAAACTGATCGAGGCGGCGGTCGATTTCGCCCGCGACGAGGGCGCGACCTTGATCGAAGCCTATCCGAAGCCGGTGACCGAAAAGATGGCTTCGACCGATCTCTATGTCGGCACGGTGAGCTGCTTCGCGCGCGCCGGCTTCAAGACCGTGGCGCGGCCGAGCGAGGCCCGCGCCATCATGCGGCGCGCCGTCAGGAAGCCACCACGCGCAAAGCGGGCTTGACGCCGCGGCGCGCGGCGCTGCGTCCTTCGAGCAGCGCGCGTTCCTCGTGGAACAGGCGGATGATGGCGTCCATCACCGCACGGATGCGGGGCAGCGCGCGCAGGTCGCGGTGCACCAGCAGCCATTGCTCGGGGGCGACTTCCTTCAGCGGCGCGCCGATCCGGCGCAGGCTCGGATCGCCGTCGGCCAGATAGCAGGGCAGCACCGTGAGGCCGGCGCCGGACCGCACCGCTTCCAGCACGATCTGCCAGTCGTTGCAGCGGATGGAGGGACGCTTCCCGTCGAGCAGCGCATGCAGCCAGGCCTGGGCCGGCATATAGGCATGCTCCTCGTCGAAGCCGATCCAGGTCATCTGCTTCAGCGCCTCGCGGCCGCTGCCGCGCAGCTCGATCTCGGGCGCGGCATAGATCGCGTAGGCGACCTCGCCGAGCTTGCGCGTCACGATGCTGGCGAGGTCGGGCACCTTGTCGCGGATCATGAGATCGGCCTCGCGGCGCGAGAGGTTGGCGAGCTGGTGGCTGGCGACCAGCTCGAACTCGATGCAGTTGAGGTTGTGCCGGAGGCGCTTCAGGTTGCGGGTGAGGAAGGCGGTCATCGCCTCGCCGGCGGAGATCCGCACCGTGCCGTGCACCGGATCGCTCAAGCCGGCGCTGCGGCGATGGATCGAGGCCGCCGCTTCCTCCATGGTCTGGACGTCGCCGAGCAATCCCTCGCCGGCGGGGGTGAGGACGAAGCGGTCGGGCAGGCGGTCGAACAGCCGCGCGCCGACCGTCGCTTCGAGCTGCTTCACCCGCCGCGCCACCGTGGGGTGGCTGACGCCCAGCCGCTTGGCGACGGCCGAGAGCTTCCCCTCCCGCGCCAGCGCGAGAAACATCCGCAGATCGTCCCAATCTTCCATCATGGCGTCACCCTAGCGGGATCCGGGCAGAAGTGGCTGTACAAATATGTACAGCAGTGGTTCGAAATTGTCGAATGGTGAACATCGGCGTTCAGGCTCATCTTGGGCCGATCATCAGGCCCGAGGAGCCGACCGATGCATTTCGAGCGCCGTCTGTGGCAGTTCACCGAAGGGGTCCGGTCCCGCATCGCCGGCGCGGCGCTGATCGGCCTCGCCGCGGTCGGGCTCGGCATGGCGCGGCTGATGCTGCTGGCCTGGCTGATCGCCCAGGTCTTCGCCGGGCGCGACCTCAAGGACCTCGCCTGGCCGATCCTGGGCATCGCCGCGATCATGGTGCTGCGCGGCGCCTTCGAGCATTGGCGCGTCGTGGTTGCGCACGACACCGCCGCCCGGGTGCAGCGGCGCCTGCGCCGCGTGATCTACGACCGGATCGCGGCCTTGGGGCCGGGCGCGGTGGCGCAGCAGCGGAGCGGCGTGCTGGCGACCTCGCTGATCAGCGGGGTCGAGCAGCTCGAAGTCTATTTCGGCCAGTTCCTGCCGCAATTCTCGGTCTCGCTGCTGGCGCCGGTGCTGATCTTCGTGGTGGTCGCCTGGATCGACCTGCCGGTCGCGCTGGCGATGCTCGCCTTCGCGCTGCTGGCCTTGTTCGCACCGGGCCTTTGGCACAAGCACGATTCCGTGCGCTCGGCGGCGCAGCAGCGGGCCTATAGCGACTTCGCCGCCGAGTTCCTGGATTCGGTGCAAGGCCTCGCGACCTTGAAGGCGTTCGGCCAGAGCGCCCCGCGGGCGCGCGCGCTGGAGAAGAAGGCGCAGGATCTCTTCCGCCGCACCATGTGGGTCCTGGGCCTGAACGTGCTCTCCCGCGGCATCACCGACAGCGCGATCGCCTGCGGCGCCGCGGCGGGCCTGGCGATCGGCGCCTGGCGGGTGGATACCGGCGCGCTGTCCATGACCGGGCTCTTGATGATCCTGATGCTCGGCGTCGAGGTCTATCGGCCGATGCGCGAGCTCCGCAGCGTCCTGCACCAGGGCATGACGGGCATGGCCGCGGCCAAGGGCATCTACCGTATCTTCGACGAGCAGCCGGAAGTCACCGCGGCGCAGGACATCGCCGCACCGGCGCTGGCCCCCGGCATCGCGTTCGAGCAGGTGCGCTTCCGCTATCCCGGCACCAGCCGCATCGTGCATGACGGCCTCGACTTCACCATCGCGCCGGGCGAGCGGATCGGCGTGGTCGGCGCCTCGGGCGGCGGCAAGTCGTCGATCATCCGCCTGCTGCTGCGCTTCTACGATCCGGAAGCCGGCACCGTGCGGCTGGGCGGTCGCGATCTGAAGACGCTGAGCTTCGACGCGATCCGCTCGATGATCGCCGTGGTGACCCAGGACACCTATCTCTTCCACGGCACGATCGAAGAGAACATCCGCATGGGCAGGCCGGGTGCCAGCCAGGCGGAGATCGAGACGGCGGCGAAGACGGCCAACATCCATAGCTTCATCATGGGACTGCCGCAGGGCTACGAGACCCTGATCGGCGAGAAGGGCATCAAGCTCTCCGGCGGCCAGCGCCAGCGCGTGGCGATCGCCCGCGCGCTGCTGCGCGATGCGCCGATCCTGGTGCTGGACGAGGCGCTCTCCGCGGTCGATGCCGAGAACGAGGCGGTGATCCAGCAGGCGCTCGACCGGCTGATGCAGGGCCGCACCACCCTGGTGCTGGCGCATCGGCTCTCCAGCGTCATCGGCTGCGACCGCATCCTGGTGCTGGACCACGGCAAGGTGGTCGAGGCCGGGCGCCACGACGCGCTGATGCGCCAGGGCGGCGTCTATGCGCATCTGATGGCCGAGCAGGCGACCGAGACGGCGGAGCCCGATCTCATGGACGCGGCGCCGCATGAGCGCGCGGCCGAGCAGGCGGGGCAAGGCGCCGCGATCCCGGCCAAGCCGGTGACCGAAGGCATCATCAAGGCCGAGGGCCTGGGCTGGGTGCAGCTCGTGACCGAGCTGATGAAGCTGATCATGCCGTGGAAGGGCCGTCTGGCGACGACCTTCACGCTCGGCGTGGCGCGGGTGATCGCCTTCATCGGCATCGGCGTGCTGAGTGCCCTGGCGCTGGCGGCGCTGAAGAACGGACATCCGTTCGCAGCGCTGCTCTGGGCGCTGGCGGTGCTGGCGCCGCTCTCCGGCGTGCTGCATTGGGGCGAATCCTGGATCGCCCATGACATGGCGTTCCGCCTGCTGGCCGAGATGCGCATCGCCGTGTTCCGCAAGCTCGATGCGCTGGCGCCGGCCTATCTCACGCGGCGGCGCACCGGCGACCTGATGGCGCTGGCGACCCATGATATCGAGCTGGTCGAGTACTTCTTCGCCCATACCGTGGCGCCGGCCTTCGTCGCGGTGCTGGTGCCGGTGACGGTGATCGTCTGGCTGGCGACGGCGAATGCCTGGCTGGCGGCGGCGCTGCTGCCCTTCCTGATCGCGGTCGCGGCGAGCCCGTTCCTGATGCGCAAGCGCATCGACCGCCTGGGCTCCAAGGCCCGCGAGGCGGGCGGCGAGCTCGGCGCCTTCGCCATCGACTCGCTGCAAGGCATCGGCGAGATCGTCGCCTTCCAGCAGGAAGCGCGCCGCGGCGATGCGCTGGACGCGCTGTCGGACCGGCACATCGCGCTGCGCCGGCCGTTCCTCGGCGAGCTCTCGCTGCAGCAGGCGCTGCTGGAGGTCTTCACCGGGCTCGGCGGCCTGGCGGTGGTGATCGTCGGCGGCGTGCTGGCCAATGCCGGCCGTCTCGACCCGGCGATCCTGCCGCTGCTCTCGATCCTGGCGATGGCGGCGTTCCTGCCGGTCTCGGAAATCTCCCAGGTCGGGCGCCAGCTCGCCGATACGCTGGGCGCCACGCGAAGGCTCTATGGCCTGTTCAACGAGCCGGTCGTGGTGACCGACGGTCCGGGCGTGCCGCGGATCGAAGGCGCCGCGTCGCTGATGCTGAGCGATATCGGCTTCCGCTATCCGATGCAGAGCCGCGCGGCGCTGGACGACGTCACCTTCCGGATCCCGGCCGGCAAGACCGTGGCGCTGGTCGGCCCGTCCGGCGCCGGCAAGACCACGACCGCGCAATTGCTGATGCGCTTCTGGGATCCCGACCAGGGCAGCATCGCGATGAACGGCCACGATCTGCGCGACTACCGCCTCGACGATCTGCGCCGGCAGATCGCGCTGGTGGCGCAGGACACCTACCTCTTCAACGACACGCTCAGGAACAACATCGCGATCGCGCAGCCCGATGCGACGCCGGAGGCCCTGCAGGCGGCGATCGGGCATGCGGCGCTGGCCGACCTGGTCGCGACCCTGCCCGACGGCCTCGACACGATGGTCGGCGAGCGCGGCACCAACCTCTCCGGCGGCCAGCGCCAGCGCGTGGCGATCGCGCGCGCCTTCCTGAAGGACGCGCCGGTGCTGATCCTCGACGAGGCGACCTCGCATCTCGACGCCTTGAGCGAGCAGCAGGTACGCCGCGCCCTCGACCTGCTCGAGGCCGACCGCACGACCATCGTCATCGCGCACCGCCTCTCGACCGTGCGGAATGCGGACATGATCGTTGTGCTCGACGGCGGGCGCGTGGTGGAGACGGGCCGTCACGAAGCCTTGCTGGCACAAGGCGGCCTCTATGCGCGGCTGGTGTCACGGCAGCTCGCGGGCGGTCGGGTGGCGGCGCAGTAAGCGGCGCACTGCGAATTCAATGCGTCGTGCCTTCCGCATCCGATTGCCGCTCGAGAAAGGCCGCGCCGAGCGCCGCCAGCAAGGCGAGCGATGCGGAGACCAACATCACGCCCAGCAGTGACTCGATGCGCGCCGCATCGGCGAGATAGAGGCCGGCCAACGCCGCGATGAGCGCGCCGCCGCCGACCCGCATCGCCGCCGCGAGCCCGGCCGCGGTGCCGGCGAGATCGGCGCGCAACGAAAGCACGCCGGCTATGGCCGAGGGCATGGTCAATCCATTGCCGATGCCGATGACCATGCAGGGGATGAAGAAGGCCGGAGCATCGGTCTCGCCCGCCATCGCGAGGGCGAGGCCCGCCAGCAGGCCGATGCAGGTCAGGAGCCGCGCGATCACCAGCACGGCTCCCGAGGAGTGCCGCGACGCGTAACGGCCGGCCAGGGTGCTGCCGAGCAGAAAGCCCGTCGGGATCATGCCCATGTAGAAGCCGAGCTTCGCACCCGAGATCCCGATCGCTTGGGCGACAAGCAAAGGCGCGCCGCCGAGGAAGATATAGAAGGTCGCCATCGAGAAGA
>DASZYM010000438.1:0-1916 GCA_035545355.1 Dongiaceae bacterium | reverse complement strand
GCGACCACGCAGTTCACCGTGGTGCCGCCGATGTTGAAGATGAGGCCCAGCACCAGGATCTGCACGATCACCGAACCCTTCGTCGGATCGACAAATTGCGGCAGGAAGGCGAGGATGAACAGGGCCACTTTCGGATTGAGCAGATTGGTCAGCGCCCCCTCGGCGAAGACCCGCCGCAGCTTCACCGGCTGCAGCGCCTGCAGATGCAAACCCTGCGCCCCGGCGCGGAACGCCTTCCAGGCGAGATAGAGCAGATAGAGCGCGCCGACGACCTTGATGGTGATGAATGCCGCTTCCGAGCTCGCCACCAGGGCCGCGACGCCGAAGGCCGCCAGCAAGCTGTGTACGAAGGATCCGGCGCAGACCCCGAAGCTGGCCGAGATGCCCGCCGCCCGGCCCTGGGTCGCGGAACGGGCGATCACATAGGTCATGTCGGCGCCGGGTGTCAGGTTCAGCGCCAGGGCGGCTGCCAGGAACGGCAAAAGGGTCGAAAAATCAGGCATTTCCGAAGGTTCCTGGTGGCCGTCGCTTGACCCCCAAGGTTCCATATGCTGAAAACCCGGTCAACGCAGGAACCCGACTTATCCCCACATGACTGACGACAAACGCGTCTACCTGTTCGACACCACCTTGCGCGACGGCGCCCAGACCCAGGGCGTCGATTTCAGCGTCGGCGACAAGCAGGCGCTGGCCGTGGCGCTCGACCGTCTCGGCATGGATTATGTCGAGGGCGGCTGGCCCGGCGCCAACCCGACCGACGATGCCTTCTTCAGCGCGCCGCCGCTCTTCAAGCGCGGGAAGTTCGTCGCCTTCGGCATGACCCGCCGCCCGGGGCGCAGCGCCGCCAACGATCCCGGCCTCGCCGCTTTGCTCAATGCAAAGACCAAGGCGGTCTGCATGGTGGGGAAGTCCTGGGACTTCCATGTCGATGTCGCACTCGGCATCTCGCGTGCCGAGAACGTCGCCATGATCGCCGAGAGCGTGGCGCTCGCCACGGAACGGACCTCCGAGGTGATGCTCGACGCCGAGCATTTCTTCGACGGCTACAAGGCCAACCCGGCCTATGCGCTGGAATGCGCCGAGGCGGCGTACAAATCCGGCGCCCGCTGGGTCGTGCTCTGCGACACCAATGGCGGCACCTTGCCCCATGAGATCGAGCGCATCGTCGGCGAGGTGACGCGCAAGATCCCCGGCACCAATCTCGGCATCCACTGCCATAACGATACCGAGAACGCCGTCGCCAACTCGCTCGCGGCCGTGCGCGCCGGCGTGCGTCAGGTGCAAGGTACCGTGAACGGCCTCGGCGAGCGCTGCGGCAATGCGAACCTGGTCTCGCTGATCCCGTCCTTGATGCTGAAGACCGATTTCAAGACCGGGCTCTCCGCCAAAGACCTGACGCATCTCACGCATATCTCGCGTCTGCTGGACGAGCGCCTGAACCGCGCGCCCAACCGCGGCGCCGCCTATGTCGGCGAATCCGCCTTCGCGCATAAAGGCGGGTTGCATGTCTCCGCGGTCGAGAAGGATCCCAGGACCTACGAGCATATCGAGCCGACGGTGGTCGGCAACCGCCGCCACATCGTCGTCTCAGACCAGTCCGGCCGCGCCAATATCATGGCGCGCTTCCGCGAGATCGGCCTCGAAATCGACGCCGACGATCCGAAGGTCGCGTCGCTCGTGGAGACCGTGAAGCTCCGCGAATATGACGGCTATGCCTATGACGGCGCCGAGGCGAGCTTTGAATTGCTCGCGCGCCGCGGCCTGGGCCATGTGCCGGATTACTTCAAGCTCGCGCGTTTCCGCGTGATGGACGAGCGGCGCTGGAGCGCCCGTGGCGAGCTCATCACCGAATCCGAGGCGACCGTGACGCTCGACGTGCACGGCGACCATGTGATGACGGTTGCGACCGGCAACGG
>DASZYM010000437.1:0-4506 GCA_035545355.1 Dongiaceae bacterium | reverse complement strand
CACCTGCTCCTCGACCGGCATCGGCGAGAATTGCGGCTGCTTCAAGAGCTCGGTGAGGCGCGCGCCACGCGCCAGGAGACGCTGCGTCGCGGCGTCGAGATCGGAGGCGAACTGCGCGAAAGACGCCATCTCGCGGTACTGCGCGAGCTCGAGCTTGATGCGGCCGGCGACCTGCTTCATCGCCTTGATCTGCGCGGCCGAGCCGACGCGGCTGACCGAGAGGCCGACGTTAATGGCCGGGCGAATGCCGCGATAGAAGAGCTCGGTCTCGAGGAAGATCTGACCATCGGTGATCGAGATCACATTGGTCGGAATATAGGCGGAGACGTCGCCGGCTTGGGTCTCGATGACCGGGAGTGCGGTCAGCGAGCCGTTGCCGTTCGTGTCGTTGAGCTTCGCGGCGCGCTCCAAGAGGCGGCTGTGCAGATAGAAGACGTCGCCGGGATAGGCTTCGCGTCCGGGCGGACGGCGCAGCAGCAGCGACATCTGGCGGTAGGCGACGGCCTGCTTGGAAAGATCGTCATAGAAGATGACCGCATGCATGCCGTTGTCGCGGAAGAACTCGCCGATGGTGCAGCCGGTATAGGGCGCAAGGAACTGCAGCGGCGCCGGCTCCGAGGCGGTCGCGGCGACGACGACGGAATATTCCATCGCGCCGGCATCCTCGAGGGTCTTCACGATCTGCGCCACGGTCGAGCGCTTCTGGCCGACCGCGACGTAGACGCAATAGAGCTTCTTCGACTCGTCGCCGCCGGCGTTGATCGCCTTCTGGTTCAGGATGGTGTCGATGATGACGGCGGTCTTGCCGGTCTGGCGGTCGCCGATGATCAGCTCGCGCTGGCCGCGTCCGATCGGCACCAGGCTGTCGATCGCCTTCAGGCCGGTCTGCATCGGCTCATGCACCGACTTCCGCGGGATGATGCCGGGGGCCTTCACCTCGACGCGCTTGCGCTCGGCGCCCTGGATCGGGCCCTTGCCGTCGATCGGGTTGCCGAGGCCATCGACCACGCGGCCGAGCAGGCCGCGGCCGACCGGCACGTCCACGATCGCGCCGGTGCGCTTGACGGTGTCGCCTTCCTTGATGGTGCGGTCGTCGCCGAAGATCACGACGCCGACATTGTCGGTCTCGAGGTTGAGGGCCATGCCCCGGATGCCGCCCGGGAACTCGACCATCTCGCCGGCCTGGACCTTGTCGAGGCCGTGCACGCGGGCGACGCCGTCGCCGACCGAGAGGACCTGGCCGACCTCGGTGACATCAGCCTCGTTGCCGAAATTCTCGATCTGCTGCTTGAGGATTGCAGAGATTTCGGCGGCGCGGATTTCCATTAGCCAATCCCTTTCATGGCAAGCTGCAGCTTCTGCAGCTTCGTCTTCAACGATGAATCGATCATGCGGCTGCCGACGCGGACCACCAGGCCGCCCAGCAGGCTGGGATCGACCTTGAGGTCGATCGAAACCTTGGAGCCGACGGCCTTGCGGATCGCCTCGGCGACCGCGGCCTGCTGATCGGAGGTGAGTTGGCGGGCGGCGGTCACTTCCGCCGTCATCTCGCCGCGGCGGGCCGCCAGCAATTTGAGGAACGCCCGGATGATCGCCGGCATCGCGAACAGGCGCCGGTTCTGGGCGATCAGGCCCGCGAATTTCTGGGTGAGCTCGTTGAAGCCGGCGGCCTTGACGATGGCGACCGTCGCCTTGGTCTGCTCCGCGCGGTCGAGCAGCGGGGAGTTCATCATGCTGCGCAGATCCGCGGAATCCGCGATCATCTTTTGCAGCGCGTTGAGATCCGCCGCGACGGCGTCCAGCGCCTTCTTCGAATCCGCCAATTCAAACAAGGCCGCCGCGTAACGCGTCGCCAGCCCGCCTTGTTCTGTCGTTTGGGCCGCCACTATGCCCCCGTTCCCGTCTGTCTGGTTGAAAGCTCGGCCTTGTTTCCCGCGCGCCGATCCCGGAACCCACCCCGAAATCGCCGCCCGGCGCGGCCAATTTTCCGCTTGCCACGGCGTTACCCGCCGCGATGGGCGCGCGGTGTGTAACATAAGGACCTAGCCTAATCAACCGCGCCGGACCCGCCGTTTTGCGGCATCGCGACACACGCGCTAATCGATTGATTCTTATAAGAAACTATAGGGATCGATGTCGATCTGGAGCTTCAGGTCGCCGGGCCATTTCAGGCCTCTCAGCCAGGCCCGGAGGAAGGGCTGCGGCGCCGTTTCGCGGCGGCATTTTATAAGGAAGCGCCGGCGGTGCCGGCCCCGCAGCATCGCCAGCGGCGCCGGGGCGGGTCCCAGGACCGAGACGCCGGCCGCAATGTCGCCGCGCGGTATGGCGGCCGCCATGATCCGCACCTGGCTCTCGACCGCCGCCTCGTCCCGGCCGGAGACGATGAGGGCCGCCAGCCGGCCGAAGGGCGGCATGCCGGCCACCCGGCGATCCTCCTCCTCCAGCCTTAGGAATCGGGTCTGGTCGTGGTCCTTGAGCGCCTGCATGACCGGGCGGTCGGGGTCATAGGTCTGGAGCAGCACCCGGCCCGGCTTCTCCGCCCTGCCGGCGCGCCCCGCCACCTGGTGCAGGAGCTGATAGGTGCGCTCGGCGGCGCGGAGGTCGCCGCCGGAAAGGCCGAGATCGGCATCGACCACGCCGACCAGGGTCAGATGCGGGAAGTGATGGCCCTTGGCGATGATCTGGGTGCCGATGATGAGATCGACCGCGCGCTCGGTCACCATCTTGATGAGCTCGGTGGTCTTCTTCGGCCCGCCGACCGTGTCGCTGGTGATGATCAGGCGCCGGGCCTGCGGGAAGAGCAAAGCCGCCTCCTCCGCCAGGCGCTCGACCCCGGGGCCGCAGGCGGCGAAGGTGCCGCTATGGCCGCAGGCGGGACAGGCCGGCGGCATCTGGGTCTGATAGCCGCAGTGATGGCATTGCAGCCGCGCCGAATAGCGGTGCTCCACCAGCCAGGCGGTGCAGCTCGGGCATTGCATCCGATGGCCGCAATCGCGGCAGAGGGTGAGCGGCGCATAGCCGCGGCGGTTGAGGAAGAGCAGCGCCTGGCCTTCGCTCGCGATGGCTTCGTGCACCGCGCGGATCAGCGACGGCGACAGCCATTGCTGACGCTCCGGCTTGTCGCGCCTGAGATCGATCAAGGTCACCGGCGGCAATTCCGCGCCGCCATGGCGATCGGGCAGATGCAGCGCGCGATAGCGGCCCTGATCGACATTGACCACCGTCTCCAGCGAGGGCGTCGCCGAGGCGAGGATCACCGGGATCTTCGCCAGGTGCCCGCGCACCACCGCCATGTCCCGCGCCTGATAGATGACTCCGTCTTCCTGCTTGAAGGCGGATTCATGTTCCTCATCGACGATGATCAATCCGAGATCGCGGTATGGGAGAAACAAAGCCGAGCGCGCGCCGACGATGACCTTCGCCTCGCCGTCGAGCACCGCGCGCCAGGTCACGCGGCGCTCGAGGCCGGTCAGCTCCGAATGCCATTGCGCCGGCGGCGTGCCGAAGCGCTCGGCGAAGCGGCCGAGCCATTGCGCGCTGAGCGCGATCTCCGGCAGCAGCACCAGCGCCTGGCGTCCTTGTCGCAAGCAGGCGGCGATCGCCTCGAAATAGACTTCGGTCTTGCCGGAACCGGTGACGCCGTTCAGCAAGGTGACGCCGGGCTCCAGAGCGACCAGCGCATCGACCGCACGCTGCTGCGCCTCCGAAAGCGCCGGGCCTTTGCGGTCGGGATCCGGCACGCCGAACGGACGCCGCGCCGGCAATGCGACGGCGCGCAGCATGCCGCGTCGTGCCATTTCGGCCACCACACCCGGCGTGCACCCAGCACTATCTGCGAGATCGCCGGTGGTGAGCGGCGCTCCATCTTCCAGCGCGGCAATAACGCGCGCCCGCGCCTCGGTCAGCTTGCCGGCGGTGCGATCGCCGATGGTCCAGGCCTTGGTCTCGCGCTCGGGTTCCAGCGCATCGGGCACGCTCATCGCCATGCGCAGCACCGAGCCGATCGGCGCCATGTTGTAGGCGGCGACCCATTCGATGAAACGTCGCGAAATGTCGGGCAGTGCTGGAACCGGCAATGCCGCTTCGATTTGCTTCAATTTTGTCGCATCAATGCGAAGGTCGCCGTCGCCCCAGACGACGCCGGTGACCGAGCGACGGCCGAGCGGCACGGAAACGAATGCGCCCGGCGGCGGTGTGAATCCGTCCGGCAGGGCGTAGTCATAGGCGGTGAACAGCGCCAGCGGGATCAGGACGCTGGCGCGCCCGGGCGCCTCTGGGCCGATTGGCAATGAACTGGCGGTTTCGGAATCCATCGTCTAGAATCTTTCCCGATTCGCGCCCGGTCGCAAGCTGAGGCGATGCGCAGCAGCAGGGACGACTTGAGATGAAGTTCTTCATCGACACTGCCGACATCAAGGAAATCCGTGACCTCGCCGCGGGCGGCCTGGTCGACGGCGTCACCACCAATCCATCGCTGATCGCGAAATCCGGCGGCAAGTTCGTCGA
>DASZYM010000436.1:0-16714 GCA_035545355.1 Dongiaceae bacterium | reverse complement strand
GGGTGACGCCGCGCGCCTCGACGGCGAGGTGCGGCGGCAGGGCGAGCAGAGGCACCGTCGCGTCCAGCGCCGCGCCGAGGAAGAAGGCGACCGAATAGCGCTCGCGGCCGGCGGGCGGGCTGACCACGCGGTGCATCGTCGCCTTGAGATAGCCGTTGGACGCCATCTCCAGCAGCTCGCCGATATTCACGATGAAGGTGCCGGAGCGCGGCGGCGCGTCGATCCAGCCTTCCGGCGTCTCGACCTGCAGTCCGGCGACGCCGTCCTGCAGCAGCACGGTGACGAAGCCGCTGTCCTTATGCGCGCCGACGCCCTGGTCGTCCTCGCGCGCGTCGCGGCCGGGATAGCGGATCAGCTTGATGCGCTGGTTCGGGAGCGCGGCATAGATCGGCGCGAAGACCTCCTCCGGCTGCTCGAGCGCCGCGGCGAAGGCGCGGATCAGCCGGATCGAAAGTGCGGTCGCCTCGTCCTGCCAGCGCAGCATCACGGCGCGGAAGTCGGGCAGGGCGTCCGGCCACTGGTTCGGACCCTGCAGCCGCGCCCAGGCCGGCAGGCCGCCGTCGCGCGGCAAGGCCGGCCGCTCGGCGGCGAGGTCGAACTGCTCGCGCCAGTCGGGACGGCCGCGGGTGAGCTCCCAGCCCGGCCGGTTGTAGCCGCGGAAATGCGGCGAGCGCACCATCTCGACCGTCAGCTTCTCCGCCTCGGGCAGGGCGAAGAAGCGGCGCGAGGCGTCGAGCACGGCGCGGGTGAGGGTCTCGGATATGCCGTGGCCGATGACATAGAAGAAGCCGATCTCGCGCGCCGTGTCGCGCAAGTCGCGGAGGAACGCGGCGCGCGCGGTCGGCTCGCGGCCGAAGCGGCTGAGGTCGAGGGTCGGGAGTTCCTGCATGCCTTGGGAGCTTACCGACGCGCCCCGTACCGCCAAGCGAAAAATGCGCGTGCGGTGCGCGCGAGGTTTTTGCGGCTGTTCGACCGCTGGCTCTCCCGATGCGCGAGGCCGGCAGCATCACGGCTGCAGTCAACCCCACCATACCGCCCCATCATGGGGCGGAGCGGAAGCAACGAGTCCGGTGGTTGGAAATCATCACGCATCGATACGCGACGAATGCTGACGGGCAAACACCCTGCCGACGTCCCCGCCCCAAGATGGGGCGGGTATGGGTGGGGTTGACTGCAGCCTGAGCGCTTGCCGATGTTACGCGACAGCAGAACCAGCGCGCCCTACGCCCGCGGCTCCTCCCAGCTTTCCGCGGAAGCGCCGGCCAGCGCGCGGACGCGTTCCTCGTCGGCGGCGAACGCGGCGGCGGAGCCGCTATAGACCACCTTGCCGTCGTCGAGCACGTAGGCGCGGTCGGCGATCGCCACGGCGGCGCGCACGTTCTGCTCGACCAACAGCACCGAGATGCCGCTCTCGCGCATCGAGGCGACGACGTTGAAGACGTTCTGCACGATCAGCGGCGCCAGGCCCTGGGACGGCTCGTCGAGCAGCAGGACCCTGGGATTGAGCAGCAAGGCGCGGCTGATCGCCAGCATCTCCTGCTCGCCGCCGGAAAGCTGGCGGCCCTTGTTCGACCGGCGCTGCTCCAGTCTCGGGAAGAGCTGGTAGATGCGCTGGATGGTCCAGGGTCCGGCACGCTCCATCGGGACCTTGAGATTCTCCTCGACGGTCAGGTTGGGGAAGATCCTGCGGCCCTCCGGCACATAGCCGAGCCCCGCGGCGGCCGCGCGATAGGCGGGGAGGCCGGTGGTCGGCTTGCCGAACACGCTGACCGTGCCCTGGCGCGGCGGGGTGAGGCCGACCAGGCTGCGCAGGGTCGTGGTCTTGCCCGCGCCGTTGCGCCCCAAGAGGGTCACGATCTCGCCCTCATGCACCTCCAGCGAGACGCCGTGCAGGATATGGCTCTTGCCGTAGAAGGTGTGGAGGTCGGCGGCTTCGAGCGCGTTCATGCCGCATTCCCGAGATACGCCGCCTGCACCGCGGCATTGCCGGCGATCTCCTGCGGCGTGCCCTCGGCCAGGGTGCGGCCTTCGGCCAGCACCATGATCCGGTCGGCCAGGTGGAAGACCACGCGCATGTCGTGCTCGATCAGCACGATCGAGAGCTTCTGGTCCTTGTGCAGGCTGCGGATCAGCCGGGTGATGTCATAGGTCTCCTGGTCGCCCATGCCGGCGGTCGGCTCGTCGAGCAGCAGCAGGCGCGGCTTCAGGGCCAGCGCCATCATGATCTCGGTCGCGCGCTGGTCGCCGTGGGAGAGCTCGCCGACCAGGCGGTCCGCCTTGGCGCCGAGCCCGCCCATCGCGAGGAACCCGTCGACCGTGGCGGCGACGGCGGATTTCTCCGCGCTCGAGAGCCAGGGCTTGAGCCGGTGGCCGGCCGCGAGCTCGACCGGAATGCGCAGGTTCTCGCGGATCGAGAGCTCGGGGAAGATCTCGGTGATCTGGAAAGTGCGCGCCATGCCATGGGCAATCCGCGCATGGGGCGGCATGCGGGTGATGTCGCGGTCGTCGAGGAAGATCTTGCCCGAGGTCGGCGTGATGTAGCCGCTGATGAGATTGAAGAAGGTCGTCTTCCCGGCGCCGTTGGGGCCGATCACGGCGCGGAGCTCGCCGGGCTGCACCGTCATCGAGACCTGATCGACGGCGACCAGGCTGCCGAACTTGCAGCTCGCACCTTCGACGCGGAGCAGGGTCATGCCGCTTTCCTCCGCCGCTTGATGCCGAGGATGCCGCGCGGGAAGAACAGCACGACCAGCACGAAGACCAGGCCGATGATCGACATCCAGTTCTCGGTATGGCTGGAGACGTAGTCCTGCAAGGCGACGAAGATCGCGGCGCCGATCAGCGGTCCCCAGAAGGAGCGCATGCCGCCCAGGACCGCCATGATCACGAAGTTGCCGGACTGGTCCCAGCGCAAGGCGCGCGGATCGGTGAAGTTGTTGAGCAGCGCATAGAGCGCGCCGGCGAGACTGACGAAGAAGCAGGAGACGACGAAGGACATCCAGATATGCCGCTCGACCGGGATGCCGAGGAAGCGGGCGCGGCGCTCGTTCTCGCGGATCGCGAGGAGCGTGCGGCCGAAGGGCGAGCGCAGGATCAGCGCCATGCCGGCGGCGGCCAGCGCGAAGAAGATCAGGACGAAATAGTAGAACGCCTTGTCGTTGGCGAGGATGTCGACCGTGGTGAAGCCGAGATCAATCGGCTGGCGCTGCCAGCCGGTCAGGCCGTCATCGCCGCCGGTCACCTCGTTCCAGCGGAAGGTGATGAAGTAGAAAGTCTGGCCGAAGGCGATGGTGACCATGGCGAAATAGACGCCGCGCAGGCGCGCGATCAAGGCGCCGATGATCGCCGCGGCCAATGTGCCGACGACCACCCCGACCAGGATGCCGAGCCCGGTGCTGGGCGCGAGATATTTGATGGTCATGCCGGCGCCATAGGCGCCGAGGCCGAAATAGGCGGCATGACCGAAGGACAGGACGCCGGTGAAGCCGAGCAGGAAGTTCAGCGCCATGGCGGCCATCGCCATCACCAGGATGCGCGAGCCGAGCTCGGTATAGCCGCCGACATAGGGCAGCCAATAGGGCATGGTCAGCAGGATCAGCCAGATGACAGCGAGGGCCGTCGCCTTGTTGGCGCGCTCGGTCAATGCATCCTCCCTTCCTCGCCGAGCAGGCCGCGCGGCCGCACCAGCAGCACCAGGCCCATGATGACGTACATGATCGCCTCGGTGGCGGAGGGCACGTAGATGGTGGCGATGCCCGAGGCGACGCCGATCAGGAGCCCGCCGAGCAGGGTGCCGGTCAGGCTGCCCAGGCCGCCGACGATGATGGCGACGAAGCTCGGCATGATCAGCGAGGTGCCGATGGTCGGCTGCAGCCCGAGCTGCCCCGCGGCCAGCACGCCGGCGAGGCCCGCGAGATAGATGCCGAGGCCGAAGTTGAGGTTGCGCAGCACGCGCACGTTGACGCCCAGGGCCGAGACGGTCTCGAGGTCGTGGGTCCCGGCGCGGATCCGCATGCCGAGCCGGGTCTTCTTGAGGATCAAGAACAGCGCGCCGACCGCGATCGCCACCAGCACCACCATGAACATGCGATAGCCGGTCAGGAAGAAGAAGTCGCTGCTGAGCGGCGTCGTCAGCAGCGCCGGCACCTGGAACGGCACGCTTTGCGCGCCCCAGATCATGCGGGTCACGTCCTCGATGATATAGGCAAGACCGAAGGTCAGGAGCAGGGAATAGAGCGGATCGCGGCCATAGAGTCGTCGGATCAGGAAACGCTCGACGATCAGCCCGATGAAGGCGGTCAGGAACGGCGCCAGGATCAGCGCGCCCCAGAAGCCGACATAGGGCATCAGCGAATAGGCGATATAGGCGCCGATCGCCAGGAACCCGCCATGGGCGAAGTTGATGACGCCGGAGAGATTGAGGATCAGCGAGAGGCCGAGCGCCATCAGCGCATAGAAGGCGCCGACGATCAGGCCGTTGAAGACGCTGAGAGCGATGAGCTGGGTCATCGGGGCCGGGCTCGGTCGTTGCAGCGGATCACGATATCCCGGGCGCCGGTTGAAGGCACCCGGGATTCGCAGCGAGCATCGCGGATCGGTTCAGGCCGGCCAGGTCAGCTTGCAGCCGGTTTCGGCCGGCGGCGGCGCGGCGTCGGTGCCCTTCACGACCTGCGTCACCTTGAAGAAGTCGTCGTCCCCCGTGCCCTGCGCCTGGGCGTTGCCGACATAGAGGTCGCCGATCAATTGATGGTCCTCGGCACGGAAATAGGGCTGGTCCGGCATCAGGCCGACTTCGGGCGGCAGCTTCAGCCCTTCCAGGGCCTTGGCCATCTTGACGCCTTCCAGCGAGTTCGCCGCCTGGGCCGCCAGGGCGCAGCTCCAGGTCGAGGCGAAGCCGAACCAGGTGCGCGCCGTCGGCACGCGGCCGGTCGCCTTCTTCACCGTGTCCACGAACTCGGCGACATGCGGCACGTTCGGCTGGTTCCAGTACCACTCGAACACCCAGGTGCCGATCCGCGCCTCCGGCGGCAGGCCTTCCAGCGCTTCCAGCTCCTGCTGCGCGCCGGCGAGATGGACCTTCTTGTCGAGGCCGAACTGCACCGCCTGCTTCAGCGCGTTGATCATGTCGTCGCCCTGGACCAGGAAGATGATGATGTCGGGGTTCGCCGCCTGCGCCTTGATGAGGTAGGAGGAGAAGTCGGTGGTGCCGAGCGGCGTCAGATCGGCGCCGACCTCCGTGCCGCCGAGCTTGGTGCAGGCCTTCTCCAGCCCCGCCTGCAAGGTGTGGCCGAAGGCATAATCCGGCGTGATGTAGTACCACTTCTTGCCGACGTTGTTGATGAGCTGGCCGGCCACGGCGTTGGCTTCCATCTGCGTCGTGTTGCAGACGCGGAACACGTTCCAATGGCAGGTGGCGCCGGTGATCGCGTCGGTGTGGCCGCCGGGCACGATATGGACGATGCCCTTCTCGTTGCTGACCTGCGCCTGCGCCAGCGACAATGCGGAATTGACGTTGCCGAGCAGGAAGGTGATGCCGTCGCGCTCGATCAGCTTGCGCGTCTTCTGCACCGCGGTGCCGGCATCGCCGCTGGTCGAATCCTCGACCAGGAGCTCGGCCTGCTTGCCGAGAATGCCGCCCTTGGCGTTGATCTGATCGACAGCGAGCTTGCAGCCGGCGAGCTCGTTCTTGCCCACCGCGGCATAGGTGCCGGTCAGCGGGTTGCAGAGGCCGATCTTCACCGTGTCGGCGGCACTCGCCCGGCGGATGAAGGGGGCCGAGACCTGCAGGATGCCGGCGGCTGCGGCGGTCTTGATGAGGGTGCGCCGGCGCATGCCGCCGGCGATAGCTGCTCTGCTCATGGTAATCCTCCCGTTGGACGTTCTGGCCTGTTTCGGCGCGTTGATCGGCCCGCGGGCGTGGAGAGGAAGCAGAGACCTGCGGTTCCGTCTGCGGAAACTGTATTTTGCGGATTCCGCGTGCCGCAACTCGAAATGACCCGAAAACGCCGGACTACGACTAAAGTCTATGTCGGACTTGGCGCGGTCTTCGCAGCCCGGCCTTCGCAGATGCGGGATCGAGCCCTGGGTTCAGAACGCGAAGTGCTCGGTCGCCTTCAGCTCGTCCATCGGGATGTGGCAGGCGATGCGATGGCCGCTGGCGGTGCGCCGTTCCGGCGGCGCCTGCTCGTCGCAGACGGCGCCCAGCTTGCGATGGCAGCGCGTGGCGAAGGGGCAGCCTTTCGGCCGGTCGGTCGGGCTCGGGATCGAGCCTTCGAGGATGATGCGCTCGCGCTTCACGTCCGGATCGGCGATCGGCACCGCCGACATCAGCGCCTCGGTATAGGGATGATAGGGCGGGGCGAAGACGTCGGTGACCTTGCCGAACTCCATGACCTTGCCGAGATACATGACCGCGACATGATCGGCGAGATAACGCACCACCGAGAGATCGTGTGAGATGAAGAGCAGGGTGGCGCCGCGCTTCTGCTGGATCTCGACCAGCAGGTTGACGATCGCCGCCTGCACCGAGACGTCGAGCGCCGAGACCGGCTCGTCGGCCAGGATCAGCTCCGGTTCGCCGGCGAGTGCCCGTGCGATCGCGACGCGCTGCTTCTGGCCGCCGGAGAGCTGGCGCGGCTTGCGCGCGGCGAACTCGGTCGGGAGATTGACGGTCTCCAGCAGCGCCTCGGTCTCGGCCCGCGCCTCGCGCCCGCCGACGCCGCGGAGCTTGCGGATCGCGCGGGAGAGCACATAGCCGATGCTGTGGCTGGGATTGAGCGTGCTGTCGGGATTCTGGAACACCATCTGGATCGCGCGCTTCATCGTGTCGTCGCGCGCCTCGACCTTGGTCTGGCCGATCTCGGCGCCGGCCAGCATCACGCTGCCGCCGGTCGCCTGCTCGATGCCGGTCAGCACCTTGGCGAAGGTGGACTTGCCGCAGCCGGATTCGCCGACGATCGCCAGAGTCATGCCGCGGCCGGCGACGAGATCGATGCCGTCCACCGCATGCACTTCGTAACCGCCGCCGCCGAAGACCGTGGCCGATTGCTTGTAGGCCTTCTCCAGGTTGCCGACCGAGAGCAGGGGCTCGACCTCGGCGCCGGCATCCTGCGGCGCGTTGCCGTTGGCGGCGGCCGGCCGCGCATGGCCGGGCAGCTCGCGCACCCGGGCGCATTTCACGCGATGCCGGCCGGTCTCGCCGTAGAGGTCGGTCGGGATCGGCTTGCTGGTGCAGCGGCCGGGCTCGACATAGATGCAGCGGGGCGCGAAGACGCAGCCCTTGGGCCGCGCCAGGATCGGCGGCACCTGACCCGGGATCGCCGAGAGCGGGCGCGTATGCTTGTCGGCGTTGAGGCTCGGGATCGCGTTCAGCAGGCCGCGGGTATAGGGATGGCAGGGATCGCGGAAGACTTCGGTGATCGGTCCTTCCTCGACCAGCTCGCCGGCATACATGACGCCGATCCGGTCGCAGATCCGCACCACGGTCCCGAGGTTGTGGCTGATGAAGACGATCGCGGTGTTGTGCTTGTGCCGGAGCGTCGCCACGAGATCGAGCACCGCCGCCTCGACGGTCACGTCGAGGCCGGTGGTCGGCTCGTCCATCACCAGCAGCGAGGGTTCCGACATCAGCGCCATGGCGATGACCACGCGCTGCTGCTGGCCGCCGGAGAGTTGGTGCGGGTAGCGGCTGAACAGCACTTCGGGATCCGGGAGATTCACCTCGTGCAGCATCTGCAGGGCGCGCGCCTTGGCCTCGGCCTCGTTGGCGCCGGCATGCACCATCGGCACTTCCATGAGCTGCCGGCCGATCGGGATCACCGGATTGAGGCTGCTCATCGGGTCCTGGTAGACCATGGCCATGCGGCTGCCGCGGATCGCGCGGAGCTCGGCCTCGGACATCTTCCCCATGTCGCGGCCTTCGAACAGGATCTGGCCCTTGGCCAGTTTCCCGGCGCCGCCGAGATAGCGCATGATCGCGTAGGCCAGGGTCGACTTGCCGCAGCCGGATTCGCCGACCAGGCCCAGGGCCTCGCCTTCGTGCAAGGTCAGGCTGACATCGGGGACGACCTTCAGCTCGCCGGCGCGCACCATGTAGGAGATGCCGACATTCTTCAGCTCGAGGATCGGCTTCGGCTTTGCCGGATGGACCGATTCCTTTGCTCCGGTCGTCGCTTGGGTGGCCGTCGCTGCCGTCATCGCTCTCTCAATCCCTCAAGCTGATCTCGCGGATGCCGTCCGCCAGCAGGCTGAAACCTACCACCAGGGAGCTGATGGCCAAGGCGGGAAACAGCGACATAGTCGGGTATATCGTCATCATGGCGTAGGTGTCCTTCACCATGCCGCCCCAGTCGGGGTCCGGCGGCGGCAGGCCGAGGCCGAGGAAGCCCAGCACGCCGATGGTGATCGTGGTGTAGCCCATGCGCAGGCAGGCATCGACGATCAGCGGCCCGCGCGCATTGGGCAGGATTTCCGCCAGCATGATGTAGAGCGCGGATTCGCCGCGCATCTTCGCGGCGGAGACGTAATCCTGCTCGCGCAGCTCCAGGGTCATGCCGCGCACGATGCGGATGATCTGCGGCGAGGCGATGAACACCACGGCCATCACGATGTTGAAGGCCGAGGGGCCCAGTCGCATGATGACGATGATGTAGAGCACGATCGCCGGGAAGGAGAGCACGATATCGGCGATCCGGTTGATCACCTGATCGACCCAGCCGCGGTAATAGCCGGCGAGCAGGCCGAAGAAGCAGCCGATCGTATAGGCGACCAGCACGGCGACCGGCGCCACCGCGAGCACGGTGCGCGAGCCCCAGATGATGCGCGAGAGGATGTCGCGGCCCTGGTTGTCGGTGCCGAGCCAGTTGACGGCGCTCATGCCGGGATCGGCCAGCGCGTCCATGTTGCTCTCGTTGGGATCGTGCGGCGCGATCCAGGGTGCCAGGATCGCCACCGCGATCCAGAAGACCACCAGGAAGGCGCCGACCATGCCGACCGGCGATTCCTTCAGCAGCCTGACCCGCGACCAGGTGCGCGCGAGGAAGCCGGGACGCGGCCGGCTGGTTGCCACGGCGGTCATGCGAAGCGGATCCTGGGATTGAGGTACATGTAGCCGAGGTCGCCGAGGATCTGCGTGGTCACGGTCACGAAGACGGCGAACAGCGACGCGGCCTCGACCACCGCCACGTCCTGGGCCAGCGCGGATTCCAGCAGCATGCGCCCGAAGCCCGGATAGGCGAACACCGCCTCCACCACCACGACGCCGGTGATGAGGTAGTTGATCTGCAGCAGGATCACGGTGAAGGGCGCGATCATCGCGTTGCGGAAGGCATGCTTCACGATCACCTGGCGGAAGCTCAGGCCCTTGAGGACCGCGGTGCGGATATAGGGCTTGGTCATCACCTCGACCATCGAGGCGCGCACCATGCGCACCACATAGCCGAGGTCGTAGAGCACCATCACCGCGACCGGGAGCACGAGCTGGGACGGGATCGACCAGTCGCCCTCGCTGTCGAGCGGCGAGGTGCCGGGCAGCACGTTCAGCCAGATGACGAAGATCGAGGCCAGGAACACGCCCGAGGCGAATTCCGGCACCGAAGTCGTGACGATGCTGGCGACCGAGATCATCCGGTCGAGCTTGGAGCCCTCGCGCATGCCGGCGGCGATGCCGAACAGGATCGAGAACACCACGATGATCACGAAGGCGATCGCCGCCAGGAGCAGCGTGTTGCCCAGGCGATCCCAGATGATGTTGTTGACGTCGGTTTTGTAGAGCGTCGAATAGCCGAGATCGCCGGAGAGGATGTGGGTCAGCCAGTCCCAATAACGCTCGACGACCGGGCGGTTGAGGCCCATCTGCTGCGTCAGCTTATCGACCTGATCCTGCGTCGCGAACGGGCCTAGCACCTTGCGCGCCACTTGGCCCGGCGTGAACTCGAACGCCGCGAATACCAGGATGGACACCGCCAGCATGGTGAAGATGAGCGATAACAATCGCTTGCCCAAGAATGCGAGCATCCGACCGACGGTACTCCCTGTGCTCGGCCCGGGGGCGGGACCTGCTTGCGCCGCCGGTGATCCCGGCTGGCATTGCAAAACACTAGAACAGGAAAAGCTCAGGAATGCCAGGGGTTAGCGATGTGGAAAACACATGAGGGCAGGAGTTGCACGCCTGCCGGTCGGAGTTTCGGCGAAGCGCGCGCCTCGGAACCTAGAGGCGAAAGGGCTGGCTCGCCGGACGCGAGAGCGCCGGCCGGCCGGGCTCGCCGGCGGGCTCGGCCGTGGCGAGCCGGCGCTGCTTTGCCCGGATCAAGGTGAAGTAGCAGAACGAGACCAGCAGGCAGAAAAGGTCGCCGCCGCGCAGGAACACGGTTTCGTCGAGGCAGGTGACGATGAAGACGATCACCATGCAGCCGACATAGATCGCCCAGGACGCGTCCGGCTGCTTGCACCAGAACAGCGCCCGCTTGGCGCTGCCCAGGAGCAGGGTGATCGCCAGCACGAGGCCGGCCACCCCGAGGTCGAGCATCACGTCGAAATAGCCGTTATGGGCATTGGGCGGCTGCCAGGGATTGAGCGACCAGACGCGCATCATCTCGGGATTGCCGTTCTGCCAGAAGGCGCCGTAGCCGTAGCCGAGCAACGGCCGCTGCCGGATCGAATCGACGAGGGTGGTCCAGAGCGGGACTCGCCCGGTCAGGTCGGTGTTCTTGCCGAGCAGGCCGAGGACGTCGCCGGGGGCCAGCGATATCGCGAACACCGCGAGCCCGACAGATCCCAGGACCACCCATTCCAAGGCGATGCGCTTGGGGCTCTGCCACCGCCTGAGGCTGAGCATCCCCAGGATGAAGATGCTGAGCACGATGCCGATGAGCGCCGTCGCCGACCGGGTCTCGGCCGCGACGAAGAGGAAGAGCGCGAGTGCCACGCCGTGCCGCAGGCGCTTCCCCGGCTCGACCATGAAGCGCCAGGCGTAGATCTGGAGGCCGGCGATGCAGACCCAGCCGAGCGAGTTCTTGGCCGAGGTCACGCCCTTCCAGGTTCCGACCAGCTCGTCGTTGTTGTTCGCGTACTGGGTGATCCCGATACTCGGCAGGAAGATCACCGTCAGGATCGAGAGCACGACGACCAGCAGCAGACCGTGCCCGACGATCGAGAGCGCCTTGGCGAAATCGAACCGCCAGGTCAGGTAGACCGAGATCAGGAGCGTCGTCCCCAGGCTTCCCACCCGGCGGATGGTCAGCGCCGGGTCGACCGACCACATGATCGAGAAGGCCGCGAGCGCCAGGAAGGCGATCAGCACATGGCTGGAGGGCAGGAAGTCCGCGGTCTTGCGGAAATTGATGACGGTCAGCAGCCCGAACAGGCCGAGGAAGAGGGCATTGGAATAGGTGTTGAGGGCGTTGCTGCTGGCGCTTCCCGTCAGGTCCTCCGGCTGCCCGAAGGTGGCGATCCCGCACAGGACCAGGACGGCATACATCAGCACCAGGTGCTCGATCAGGCGGCTCGCCGCCCGGCGGAAGGAATCTGCCGCGGGATCCTCGCGCCGAACCCGGCGGGCATTGGGAAAGAGCGGTCTATCCGGCCCGGGGGCCGAGCTGGGGCTGGTCATTGGGCGGTTAGGGCTTGGAAACGTGACGCCATAAGCCTCTCTGGAGGGCTCCGTTCGGGAGATGCCTCGGAAAGATAGATTTTAAACGATAGTTGGGTCAGAAATAAACGCTTAGCGACGGCCAATTGGCCTGGCCAATCCAGGCCTGGACCTGCCGTTTGGCCAGATCGAGGTCCAGGCCCAGTGGCCCGAGAGTGTCGAATCCCCAAGAAATGAAGCCAGCCGACTTCATCACGCGAGTCCTGCGTTCAAAGATAGCCGGCAGTACGGCCATCATGACGCTCGGAAACGGCACGCGCCTGGTGCTCGGCGCGGTGACGTTCATCATCGTGGCCCGCGACATGGGAAAGGCGGAGTTCGGACTCTTCGCCGCCGTGGTGGCGGCCGCGCAGATCGTCATGACGTTCTCCGGATTGGGGTCCGACGTTCTGGTGGTGCGACGCGTCGCCCGCGATGCCGGCGAATATTCCGGCGCGCTGCTGACGGCGCTGGGATTCCTTGCCGTCAGCGGCCCCGTCCTCCTTCTGGTCTATATCGCGGTGACGCACCTGTTTTTCAGTGCCGTGGCGCCACTCGCGTTGCTCCTGCTGGTCGGCGTCTCGGACATTCTGTGCCAGCCATTGAACAACATCTGCGCCTCATGCTTCCTGGCACGCGCGCGCCCGATCGGCACCGCCTGGCTCAATATCGTCTTCACCGGCATTCGCGTGCTTGCCGCGCTCGTCTGGATCGCCACTACCAAGGAGCATACGGCGCTCTCATGGGCCGGCTTCTACGTAGCCGGTTCGGCGCTGGCTGCCGCATTGTCCCTCGTTCAGGTGATCGCGACGCTCGGACGGCCGGGCGGAGCGGTTCGCTGGTCGGACTGGTATGACGGCGTTCACTACGCGCTGCAGAACTCGTTCTCGTCCAGCTTCCGGCAGATCGACCGTCCGGTGATTGCCTATCTGTCGTCTCCGGCGGTGGTCGGCCTCTATGCGGCGGCCTTTCGGATCGCCGACGCGGCCAGCATGCCGGTCCAGGCGATCATGTATGCGACCTTCAACAAGTTCTTCCAGCTCGGCGCCAAAGGGACCAGCCATAGCCTGCGCTTTGCGCTGCGCATCCTGCCGTTTTCCGTCGCCGCCGGGGTGTTCGCCGGCATCGCCGTCGCGGTGGTCTCGCCGTTCGCGCCCCTCCTGCTCGGGCCGACCTATGCGGGCACCCAGCACGAGCTGTTGCTGCTCTCGGTCCTGCCGGTGCTGCTCGCCTTCTCCTATGTGGGCGGGGATATTCTCCTCGGAAGCGATCACGTCGTGCTCCGGACCCTGATCCTGCTCGCGATGCCGGTGGTGAGCGTGGCGATGTGCTTCGTCTTCGTGCCGAGCTACGGGGCGATGGGGGCGGTCTATGCGACCCTCTGCACCAATGCGATCGCGGCGACGGTTTCCTGGTCGGCCGCGGCCTGGGTCTCCCGCGGCGGCAGGTGATCGGAATGGGCCTGGCCAAGGAAATCAGCATCCTCATCCCGACCTTCCGGCGGCCGGAATTGCTGCGGTGCGCCGTCATGAGCTGCCTGGGTCAGACCGGGATCGATCCGGACCGGATCGAGATCGTGGTGGTGGACAATAGCCCCGAAGCCTCGGCCCGCGATCTGGTCGGCGCGCTGAGCGCCACGGGCGGGCCTTCGCTGCGCTATGTGCATGAGCCGAAGCCGGGAATCTCGCATGCCCGCAATGCCGCGATCCTCCATTCCTCCGGCGAGTTCATCGCCTTCCTCGACGATGACGAGGCGGCGGGGCCGACATGGGCGAAGACCCTGCGCGATTGCCTGGTCCGCTTCGGCGCCGATGCGGTGCTCGGTCCGGTCACCTTCGAGTTCGATCCCGCCTTCTCCGCCGATGCGGCGTTCCTGCAATGGTGCTACGGCCGCCGCTGGTCCGGCGCCACCGGCGATCCGATCGATCTCTCGGGCACCGGCAATTGCATGCTGCGCCGCAGCCGCTGCCCGACCGATCGCCCGCCTTTCGACCCCGCGCTCGGCCTCACCGGGGGCGAGGACCTGCGGTTCCTCATGGAACTGAAGGCGCGCGGCGGGCGCGTCATCTGGTGCGCCGAGGCGGGCGTCACGGAATATTGCCCGCCGTCGCGCGCGACCATGTCCTACATCCTGCGGCGCAAAGTACGTCACGGCCAGCTCTACGTCCGCCGGCTGAGCTGGGTCCGGCCGGTCCCGGTCGGGACGCTGCTCGGCCGCATGGCGATCGGCGCCGGCCAATGCCTCATCCTCGGCGCCCTCGGTCTCCTGCTCTGGCCGCTGGCGCGCACCGCCGCCCGGAAGTGCCTGGCGAAGGCGGCGTTGGGCGCCGGCAAGGTCGCCTGGTTCCCGATCTTCGCCCGAAAGGATTACGGCAAGAGCCCGGCGATCCGCTAAGCGGCCGGCGGCGCGGATCCTTGTGCGCCGGTCACCAGCGCGGCCGCATCGGCGACGGTGAGGATGCGGATCCCGGCATCGGCGACCGCCTGGACCACGCGCTCGAACGTGGCCGGCGTGCAGCCGTAGGGCGACGGATTCTCCGCCACGTCGTGGGTGTAGAAGATGAGCCAGGCCGGCTTCGATGCGGCCGAGCGCAGCAGCGCGGCGACGCGGTCGTGGTCGATCGATTGCTCGTAGACCCTCTCCGCCCGCAAGTCGCCGAGATCGATCCTGCCCGCATTGATGCCGGGCGCGTTGCCGCGACAGGATGCAAAGCGGGTCTGGACCTGGAGCTTGCGCAGCGGGCTGATATCGCCGAACGGATAGGCGAAGCTGCGCATCGCGTATCCGCCGAGATGCCGTCCGACGAACGCGGCGTTGCGATCCAGTTCCTCGATCAGGCCGCGCGGCGAAAGCGTCGAGACGCGCGCATGGCCGTAGGTGTGGCAGCCTATTTCGTGCCCGGCTGCGATGAGCGCGGCGAGGTCGTCCCGCCGACAGAAGCCGCCATATTGATGCGATGACGTGCCGACCAGCGACCCCGCCACGTAGAACGTGCCGCGGGCGCCGTGATCCGCGAGGATCCCCGCGCCGGCCGTGCCCGCGCTGATCGGGAAGTCGTCGAAACTGAAGGAGACGACCGCTTCCCGAAGCGACGCGCTGACCGCGTTCTCGGCGAGCTTGTAAACCGGTCTCAGCAATTTGCGCCGCAACCGCGCGAACATCTGGGCCCCCGAACGGCGAACCGACGCATCCATCCATGATCGAAGTGGCGCAACAATGCATAGACTTGCCGCCGAGCGCAATCCGCACGAAAAACACCGCTTCAAAAGATGGTTATCCGGCGGGTCGGCTCGGCCTTGCCGGATTTTCCCTTAGCGATCCGCAGGCTAGACTATATGATCGACGCGCGTTCGGCGGTGGAACGGCCAGTCAGCGCAACCCAGGAGAGATGAAGTGACTCGGCCGCCGATCTTGATCCAGTGGATCGCGCAGAAGCAGGTGAGGGTGTAGGCCCTGATCTCATGGCTAAAGAGCGCGTAGCGATCCTTCATCAGGGTTGCGTTCCAATCTATCGGAAGCCGTTTTTCGAGCGTCTGGCCCAGGCGGCGGGCCGTGACTATGTCGTCTTCCACGGCGATCCCGATCCGCTGAGCGGGGTGACGGCGGCGCCGCTGCCCTATTCGTTCCCGAATTACCGCGTGTCGAACTACTTCTTTCGGGTCCTCGGGCGGTCCTTCGCGCTGCAATCGGCGGTCTTTCCGATCCTGTTCGGGCATTACCGCGCCTTGGTCGTCGGCCACGAGATCAAGTACGTCACCAGCCTGCTGCTGATCCTCTGTTTCCGCCTGCGCCGCCGGCCGATCATCCTCTGGGGCCATGGCAATGCACGAGACCTCGAGGGCGTCACCCGCAGCCGGACCCAGAAGTTGGTCAGCCGCCTTGTGGACGAGCTGAAGACCCGGATGATCCGCTGGGCGACCGGCTACATGGCCTATAGCTCGTCCGGCATCGCCTACCTGGAAGAGCTCGGGATGCCGCGGGACAGCATCACGGTCCTGCACAACACGATCGACATGTCGGAAGAGATCGCGGCGCACGCAAAATGGCAGGGCCGGGATCGTACCGAGATCCGCACGCATCTGGGGATCGCGCCGGATGCCGTCGTCCTGACCTTCCTGGGCCGGCTGCTGCCCCTCAAGCGCGCCGAGCTGCTGCCCGCGATCGCCGGTGGGCTGCGCGCCGAAGGCCTGCCGGTCGAGGTCATGATCGTCGGCGGCGGGGCCGGGGCGGAGAAATTGCGCGCCGAGTTCGGCGACGAGGCCTGGTTTCATATGCCCGGGCCGGTATTCGACCCGGATCGCCTCGGGAAGCTGATGCGGGCCTCGGATGCAATCGTCATACCCGATTATGTCGGGCTGGCGATCAATCACGGCTTCGCCCATGGGCTGCCGACGATCACCATGCGCTCTGCGATCCACGGGCCGGAGATCGAGTATCTGAAATCGGGCGCGAACGGGTTGATCCTCGATGGCGAGGAAGGCCTGCGCGACGGGCTGCGGCAATTCGCCAAATCCGCCGCGTTGCGGGCGACCTTGGCGGCGGGCGCGCTGGCTTCGCGCGAGCAGCTCAGCCTCGAGCACATGGTCAAGGCGTTCGACGGCGCGGTCACCAGGGCCCTGGAACGGTCGCGATGACCGTCGGCTGGTCTAGTCGCCGACGCGCTCGAAGATCCCCGCGAGCGACGGCAGGAAGTAGGGCGTGGCGGCGCCGAACCGGCTGACCACCCCGAAATAGAGCTTGCGCGAGGGCGACGGCGCGCGCCGCCAGGAGCCCGCACCGTAGGGCAGGTAGAACGGATAGAGCCGGTAATAGTCGTCGAGGCCGGCATAGTTCAGGAATCCGGAAACCCGGCGAAAATCCGGCAGGTGCTTGCGGAGATCGCCGGGCCGCCAGAAGCGGTTGCCTTCCTGCATCGACGACCGGCCGAGGGAGCGGGCATAGAGGTCGCGCATCGGCATCGGCAGCCAGTGGCACCCGGGCAGCCTTGTATCATGGGCGATGACCGGGAAGGCGCCGTTGGGTGTCGTGAAGACGAGATAGTGCCGGGTGATCCGCGCCAGCTCGATGAAGGCCGCCGGATCGCGCTG
>DASZYM010000435.1:0-3285 GCA_035545355.1 Dongiaceae bacterium | reverse complement strand
GTGACGACGCGATAGCCGTTATCCTGCGCCGACTTGACCCGGTCGCGCACGTCGCCCGGCGACTTCACCGCCTTCTGGTCGACCTCGACGATGAGGTCGCCGGGGCGCAGATCCTTCTCCGCCGCCGGGCCCGCCTGGTCGACGTCGGTGACCACCACGCCCTCGGCATCGCTCGGCAGGCTGTATTTGGCGCGCGCCTTGTCGTCGATCGCCGTCAGCGCGAGGCCGAGGCTGTCGATCTTGCCGCTGGTCGCATTGTCGCCGCCGTCGCTCTCGGTATCGGTCGAGGACGGCGCGGCATTCGCCTGGTCCTCGTTCTCCGGGTATTCGCCGATCTTGGCGCTGAGATCGACTTGCTTGCCCTTGCGCCAGACCGTGACGTCGACGCTCTTGCCAACCGGCGTCTCGGCGACCATGCGCGGCAAACCGCGCATCTCGGAGACCTCCTTGCCGTCGAATTTCAGCACCACGTCGCCCTGCTTGATGCCGGCCTGCTCGGCCGGGCCTTGCGGCGTGACGCTGGCGATCAGGGCGCCCTTGGCCGAGGGCAGGTGCAGGCCTTCGGCGAGCTCCGCGCTCACCGACTGGATGCGCACGCCGATCCAGCCGCGCCGCGGATGGCCGTATTGCCGGAGCTGGTCGATCACCGGCTTGGCGAGATTGGACGGGATGGCGAAGCCGATGCCGACCGAGCCGCCCGACGGCGAGTAGATCGCCGAGTTGATGCCCACGACCTCGCCGTCCATGTTGAACATCGGGCCGCCGGAATTGCCGCGGTTGATCGAGGCGTCGGTCTGCAGGAAGTCGTCATAGGGCCCGGCATTGATGTCGCGCTGCCGCGCCGAGACGATGCCGGCCGTCACCGAGCCGCCGAGGCCGAACGGGTTGCCGATCGCCAGCACCCAGTCGCCGATCCGCATCTTGTCGGAATCGCCCCACGGAACGAAGGGCAGCGCCTTGCCGCCGGTATCGACCTTCAGCAGCGCGAGATCGGTCTTGTCGTCGGCGCCGATCAGCTTGGCCTTGAACTCCTCGTTGTCGTGGGTGGTGACGGTGATCTCGTCGGCATTCTCGATCACGTGATTGTTGGTCACGATGTAGCCCGAGGGATCGATGATGAAACCCGAGCCCAACGAAGTCGCCTTCCTGGGCTTGGGCTGCTGGCCGCCCTGCTGCCGGTCGAGAAACTGGCGGAAGAGCTCGTCCAGGTCCTGGCTCTGGGCATCGCCGCTGACCACCTGGGTGGTCGAGACGTTGACCACGGCGGGCAGCGACTTCTCCGCGAGATCGGCGAAACTGTCCGGCGCGCCCCGCGCATCGGCCAGACGCGGCACGCTCAACACCGCCAGCACCGCCACGGCCGGCAGGACACGGCAGAAGAACCCACGCATCGATCCCAGAGATGTCACAGTCGCAACTCCTAAGTCGCAAATACGCTGCTGCAATACCGGCGCAGCATCACGCCGCTCCAGCCTCATGACGGGAGTCTAGCCGATTTTCGCCGGCTCTACAGGCTCAATAAGGCCCGAATAAGGCCCTATTTCGGGGCGGGTTGCGGCGCCGCCGATGGCTGCCGGGGGCCTTCCTGGCCGAAGAAGCGGAAGAAGTCCCCGGTCGGTGAGCCCACGAAAGTCGTGTTGTCGCCGCGCAACCCGTCCTGCATCGCCTGCATCGACCGGTAGAAGTCGAAGAAGGCGGGATCCTTGCCGAAAGCGTCGTTGTAGATCCGGGTCGCCTCGGCATCGCCCTCGCCGCGCAGGATCTCCGATTTCCGCCGCGCATCGGCCAGGGTCACGACCTGCTGCTTGTCGGCCTCGGCACGAATCTCCCGGGCCTCGCGCTCGCCGTCGGCGCGGATACCGGCGGCCTCCTGGGCGCGCTGAGTGCGCATCTGGTTGAAGATGGTCTCGCTGTTCTCCGGCGGGAGATCGACGCGCTTGAACCGCACGTCGATGATCTTGATGCCGTAGGGCGCCGCCGCCTGGCGCGTCAGCTCCTGGGTGATGTCGCCCATCAAGGTCGCGCGCTGGGGGGTCAGGATGTCCTGCATCGCCACGTTGCCGATCCGCGTCCGCAGGGTCGAGATCAGCACGCTGGCGATCTGGCCCTCGGCGTTCTGCGTGGTACGGCCGACCCGATAGAAGGTGTAGGGATCGGTGATCTGGTAGCGCACGAAGGCCGAGATCCGCACCCGCTTCTGGTCGGAGGTCAGCACCTCGCGCTCCGGCGCGTCGAAGTTCAGCACCTTCTTGCTGAACCGCGCGGCGATCGTGTCGATCACCGGCATCTTGAAGTAGAGGCCGGGCTGCTGGATCACTTCCTTGGGCTCGCCCAGCCGGGTGACGATCACCGCCTCCGCCTGGTTGACGATGAAGGACGAGGCATTGACCAGGAAGGCGATCACGACGATGGCGACGAGGCCGATGATGAGCGAGCGGTTCATTGCGCGGCTCCCGTATTGGCTTCGGGTGCCGGGCTCACCTGGGCCGGCGCCGTGGTCGACGGCGCGGCGGCGGAGGGTTGGTTCTCCGGCGCGCGCGGCGCCGGCTTCTGCAGCAGCTGGTCCAGCGGCAGATAAGGCACGACGCCGGTGCCGCCGACGGACCCGCCGAGGCCGGGATCGACCAGCACCTTGTTCATGCGGCTGAAGATGTCGCCCATGGTCTCGAGGTAGAGCCGCCGCTCGGTGATGTCGGGATCATTCTTGAACTGGTCGTAGACCGAGAGGAAGCGCTGCGCGTCGCCTTGCGCCAGCGCGATCTTCTGCGCCTTGTAGGCCTCGGCCTGCTTCACGATCTGCACCGCCTGGCCCTGCGCGTCCTGCTTGATCTTGTTGGCATAGCCCTGCGCCTGGTTGACCGAGGAGACGCGGTCGTTCTTGGCGCGCTGCACGTCGAGGAACGCGTCGCGCACTTCCTGCGGCGCATCGGCCTTCTGCAGGGTGAGCTCATCGACCGTGATGCCGGAATTGTAGGAATCGAGGATCTTCTGCGTCAGCTCCTGGGAGCGGCTCGCCGTTTCGGCGATCTTGTCGGTGGTGATCTCCTGGAACTTGGACTGGCCGACGATCTCGCGCAGCGCCGCTTCGGCCGCGTTCTTTACGCTGGTCTCGGGATCGTCGATCTGGAACAGGTATTTCTCGACGTCGCTGATGCGCCAGAGCACCCGCGCGCGGACATCGACGATGTTCTCGTCGCCGGTCAGCATCAGGCTCTCTTCCGGCACGTCGCGGTCGGCATCGCTGCCGCTGATCGTGCTGTAGCCGATCTCGGTCGAGTAGCGCTG
>DASZYM010000434.1:0-2210 GCA_035545355.1 Dongiaceae bacterium | reverse complement strand
GACGAGTATTTCCATTCCCGGCCGAAGGCGAGCCAGATCGGCGCCTGGGCCTCGCAGCAGTCGCGCCCGCTTTCCAGCCGGTTCGAGCTGGAAGGACGGGTGGCGCAGTTCACCGCGAAATATGCGATCGGCCAGGTGCCGCGGCCGCCCTACTGGTCGGGCTTCCGGGTCAGGCCGGTGCTGATCGAATTCTGGGAGGACCGGCCGTTCCGGCTCCATGACCGGACCGTCTACAGCGCCAATGCGGCGCGCGACGGCTGGACCACGGAGAAGCTGTTTCCCTGATGGCGATCGACCCCAAGAACGCGCGGCTGATGCGCCGGGCCGGCATCGCCTCGGTCGCGGCGGCGATGACGCTCATCGTGATCAAGCTCTATGCCTTCGTCGAAACCGGGTCGGTCAGCATGCTCTCGACCCTGTTCGATTCGGCGCTGGATTTCGGAGCCTCGCTGATCAACCTCTTCGCCATCAGCCAGGCGGTGGTGCCGGCCGATGCCGAGCACCGCTTCGGCCACGGCAAGGCCGAGCCGCTGGCGGGGCTGGTGCAGGTCGGCTTCATCCTCGGCTCGTCGATCCTGCTGCTCTGGGAGGTGGCGGATCATTTCCTGCATCCCCAGCAGGTGCAGCACGCGACGCTCGGCGTCTCGGTGATGGTGCTGTCGATCATCGTCACCGGGGCGCTGATCCTGTTCCAGCGGAGCGTGGTCAAGCGCACGGGCTCGCTCGCCGTCACCGCGGATGCCGCGCATTACGGCAGCGACTTCGTGGTCAATATCAGCGTGATCGTGGCGTTGGTCCTTTCCAGCCTGTTCGGCTGGTGGTGGATCGATCCGCTCTGCGGCCTGCTGGTGGCGGTCTGGATCGGCCTCACCGCGCTCTCGATCGGCCGGCAGGCGCTGGACATGCTGATGGACCGCGAGATGGAGGACGCCGACCGCGAGAAGATCAAGGAGATCGCCCGGGCCCATCCCGAGGTGGTGGACCTGCACGATCTGCGGACCCGGGTTTCCGGGCAGGACCGGTTCATCCAGTTCCACCTGGAGCTTTCGCCTGACATCTTGCTGAAAACGGCGCATCGTATCTCCGACGAGGTCGAGGCCAAGCTGGTGCAGGCCTTCCCCGGCGCCGAGGTCATCATTCATCAGGACCCTTATGGACTCGAAGAACGCCGCGCGCGCTTCCGCTGACAGCGAGACCCCGACCGTGACGAGCGAAGAGAGAAAGACCGTCGTGCTGACCGGCGCCAGCCGCGGCATCGGCCATGCCACCGTGCAGCGCTTCAGCGCCGAAGGCTGGCGCATCGTCACCTGCTCGCGGGAATCGATCCCGGAGGAGTGCAAGGCGGATCCCAACTGGACCCACCACATCACCGCCGATCTCGCCAAGGCGGCCGATGTCGAACGCTTCCTCGCGGAGGCGAATGCGATCCTCGGCGACCGGCCGGTCCATGCGCTGGTCAACAACGCGGCGATCAGCCCGAAGACCTCGTTCAAGGAGCGGCTCGGCATCCTCAACGGCGATGTCGCGGCCTGGCGCGAGGTGTTCGAGCTCAACTTCTTCGCGCCGCTGATGCTGGCGCGGGGCTTCGCCAAGCCGCTGCACAAGGGCAAGGGCGTGGTGGTGAACATCACCTCGATCGCCGGCCATGCGATCCATCCTTTCGCCGGCTCCGCCTATTCGACCTCCAAGGCGGCGCTCTCGGCGCTGACGCGGGAACTGGCGGTGGAGTTCGCGGCGCTCGGCGTGCGGGTCAACGCCGTGGCGCCCGGCGAGATCGAGACCGCGATGATCGGCCCGGAATACGAGGCGCTGATCCCCCGCATCCCGATGGGCCGCATGGGCACCGTCGCGGAAGTGGCGGGCGTGGTGTTCCAGCTCTGCGGCAGCGATTTCAGCTATGTCACCGGCACGGAGATCTTCCTCACCGGCGGCCAGCACCTCTTCTAAGAAGGCTCGTCACCCCCGGGCTTGACCCGGGGGTCTCTCTCCAGGTGAAACTCGGCACGAGATGCCCGGGGTCAAGCCCGGGCATGACGATATCGGCACTACCCGCGCAGCTTCCTGAACCAGTCGCGGCGGCTCTCGATCTCGGTGATCTCGTGGTCGAGCCAGTCGACCAGCAAGCCACCGTCCTCGGCGTGATGCGAGCGGAGATCGAGCAGGCGGGTCAGCTCGCGTTCGCAGGCTTCCTGCAGCATCTCGGCCTGGAC
>DASZYM010000433.1:0-8664 GCA_035545355.1 Dongiaceae bacterium | reverse complement strand
GAATGGACCGGCATCACCTATCAGGAGCTGAAAGCCGGATCGGTGGCGATCCTGGTCTTCGCCATGGCGATGGTCTTCGTCTTCCTGTTCCTGGCGGCGCAGTACGAGAGCTTCTCCATGCCGTTCATGGTGATCCTCGCGGTGCCGCTGGCTTTGTTCGGCGCGGTGCTGTCGCTCTGGCTCAGGGGCATGCAGATCGACGTCTATTCCCAGGTCGGCTTCGTCATGCTGATCGGCCTCTCGGCGAAGAACGCGATCCTGATCGTCGAGTTCGCCAAGCGCCGCCGCCTGGAAGGCCACAGCATCGTCGATTCCGCGATGGAAGCGGGCCGGCTGCGGCTGCGGCCGATCCTGATGACCGCCTTCGCCTTCATCCTCGGCGTGCTGCCGCTGATGCTGGCGCATGGCGCGGGCGCCGCGAGCCGGCAGTCGATCGGCACCACGGTGTTCGGCGGGATGCTGGCGGCGACCGTGCTCAGCCTGATCTGCGTGCCGGTCTTCTACGCGCTGATCGAGCGCTGGCGCGAACGCGGCGAGAAACACGAGCCGACCCGCGACCCGATCGCGTCGCCGGCCGAGTAACTGGTTTGTAGTTGGAGGAAAACACGATGCGTGTTGTGAAAACGAGTGTGGGCGTGATGGTCGTGGCGGCTGCCGCGGTCGGCGTCGTCTCCTTCGTCTTCCCGCAGGTCTGGCATGGCGGGAAGCTGTCGGCCGATGCCGCGCAGCAGGAGCAGGCCCCGGCCGGGCCCGGCGGCGGCATGCCGGCGATGCCGGTGCCGGTCGACGTGGTCGCGAAGACCACGGTGCCGGTCTATCTCGACTATGTCGGCACCACCGAGGCGGTGCGGCAGGTCGTGCTGCAGGCCAAGGTCGGCGGCTATATCCTCAGCCGCGGCGCCGAGGACGGCAGCGACGTGAAGGAGGGCGACACCCTCTACAAGATCGATCCCGCCGACTATCAGGCGGCGCTCGACGAGATCAAGGCGAAGCAGCAGGGCGACATGGCGGCCTTGGGCTATGCCCGGGCCAGCCAGAAGCGCAATGCGGATCTCGCCGCCCAGGGCGTCGTCGCCAAGGACACCAACGACGAGAAGACCGGCCAGCTCGGGCAGGCCCAGGGCATGCTCGCCGCGGATGCCGCGGCGATCCGCCAGGCCCAGCTCAACCTCGGCTATACCGACATCAAGGCGCCGTTCGACGGAAGGCTCGGCAAGTCGCTGGTGCATGAAGGCGCGCTGATCACGCCGCAGGAAACCCAGCTCAACACCCTGGTCCAGCTCTCGCCGATCTACGCGACCTTCAACCCGACCGAGGCGGACCTGGCCTTGATCGAGAAGTACCGCGCGGCGGGCGCGCTCACGGTCGATCTCTTCATCGGCCATGAGGACAAGCCGCGCTACAGCGGCAAGCTGACCTTCCTCGACAACAGCGTCGATCGCACGACCGGCACCATCACCGCCCGCGCCACGATCGACAATCCGCTGAAGGCGCTGCTGCCCGGCCAGTTCGTGAAGGTGCGCCTGCACCTGACCGACCAGCCGGACGCGCTGCTGGTGCCGCAGATCGCGCTCAATTCCAGCCAGCTCGGCCAGTTCGTCTATGTCGTGGGCGAGAAGGGCACGGCGGAGCAGCGCTTCATCGAAACGGGCGCCACGATCGGCGACCGCATCGTGATCAGCAAGGGCCTGAAGGACGGCGACAAGGTGATCACCGGCAACCTGCAGAAGCTGGGGCCCGGCGCCCCGGTCCAGGCGCTGCCGCAGACCGCCAGCGCGTCGTAACGGCATTGCCGGGCTGCCCTCTTTCCGCCGAAAGAGGGGACGGGTGAGGGGTTGAGGGCGATCGCCGGCCGCCGCCGGCGAACGTCTTCGCCCCTCATCGCTTTTGCCGGGCTCAGCTCCGCTTGCGGGCGGCGGCGCGGCGCAGGCTGTCGGCGAGGATCAGGATGCAGCCGGCCAGCAGCAGCACCGCGCCGTCGAACGGCGGCAGGGTCAGGAACTTCACCGCCGCCGCGACCGCCGCGATCAGCACAGCGACGAGCAGCGCCAGGCTGCCGTCATCGACGAAGAGGTGGAGGAACTCGGTGAGGATGGTGCGGGCGAGGCTCACGATCCGCTCCTCCCGAGGATCGGCGCGGCGATGCCGCGCAGCCATCGCACCATGCCGAGCGCGCTCGCGGCCAGCACCGCGAAGATGACCAGCAGCGCCAGGTCGGCGCCCGGCCATTCGGCACCCAGTCCTTCGCCGATCCAGAACACGCCGAACGTGGTCAGCATCAGGCCGACGGCGAATTTGAGGGTGTTCTCCGGCACCTGGGCCAGCGGCTTGTGCACCATGGCGCCGACGACCAGGACCAAGATCAGCGCGGCCAAGGCGCCGCCGCTCGCATAGAGCGTCAGGCCGCGCCCGGCGCCGACCGCGATGACGATGAACACGACCTCGACGCCCTCCAGCAGCACGCCCTTGAACGCGGCGAGTCCGGCCAGGTAGTCGGCCCGACGCTCGGCCGCCTGTCGCTGCAATTGCTCGGTCTCCGCGGCGAAGGCCTTCGCCTCGTCGTGCAGGGCGATGAAGCCGGCGGCGCGCAGGATCGCCTTGCGCAGCCAGCGCATGCCGAACAGGATCAGCAGCACGCCGACCGCGAATTGCAGGAGATGCAGCGGCACCAGCGCGAGCAGGGGGCCGAACACGACGACCAGCGCCGCCAGGACGGCGAGGGCCAGGACCGTGCCGGTCAAGGCGGGGCGCCAGCCCCGGGTGATCCCGACCGCGAGCACGATGGTGAAGGCCTCCACCACCTCGACCAGGGAGGCGAGGAAGGATGCGGTGACCGTCGAGGTGATGGTGGTGAGACTCGTCATGATCCGATCGTCGGTTGGTTGGCGTGTTGCGTGAGCAATACCCTATCCGGGCAGGATTGTGCAGCGTTCCGGCGGCAGCGAGAACGCGATCGCCGCGCCGACCGGCGGGCCCTCGGGCCAGTCCAGCCGGATCCGGTGCGGGCCGAGCCCCACCGCCAGCCGCCAGCAGCGGCCCTGGAAGGCGCGCGCCTGGACCACGCCGGCAAGCCGGTTGCCGGGATGCAATTCCGCCGGCCGCGCGTCTTCGGGGCGCACCACCAGCATGCCGCTGCCTGACAGCGGGCTGTCGGTCGCGAGCGGCGGGCCGTCATCGGCCGCGATCCGGAACCGGCCGCCGGCGACGCTGACCGGCAGCAGCGAGAAGCCGCCGATGAATCCGGCGACGAAGGAATCCGCCGGCGCGTCGTAGATCCGCTGCGGCGTGTCGAATTGCGCGATGACGCCCTGGCGCATGATGGCGATGCGATCGGAGACCGCCATCGCCTCGGCCTGGTCGTGGGTGACGTAGAGCGCGGTGATGCCCTCGCGGTGGACCAGCGCCATCATCTCGACCCGCATGTCCTCGCGCAGGGCGGCGTCGAGATTGCTCAGCGGCTCGTCGAACAGCATCAGCGCCGGCCGCGCCGCCAGGCAGCGCGCGATCGCCACCCGCTGCTGCTGCCCGCCGGAAAGCTCGGCGGGATAGCGGGCACTGAGGCCGCCGAGCCGCGTCACCTCCAGCGCATGGTCCAGCCGCTGGGCGATCTCCGCCGCGGCGACGCCCTGCGCCTTCAGGCCGAAGGAGAGGTTCTGCGCCACCGTCATATGCGGCCAGAGCGCGTAATCCTGGAACACCATGCCGATCCGCCGCCGCTCCGGCGGCACCGCGGCGCCCGCGCTCCAGACCGTGCGGCCGTCGAGCGTGATCTCGCCGCGATCCGGATCGTGCAGGCCGGCGACGATCCGCAGCAAGGTGGTCTTGCCCGAGCCGCTGGCGCCGAGCAGCGACACCACCTCGCCGGCGGCGATGTCGAGATCGAGGCCGTCGAGCACGGTGCGGCCGCCCAGCGTCTTGCTGACCGCGCGGCATTGCAGGGCGGCGGTCATGCATCCGCTCCCGTCGCCGAGACGCGGCGCGGCGCGATCCGCTTCGCCATCGCCCAGATCGCGCCGGCGGCTCCGCCGGTCGCCAGCATCGAGACCAGCGAAAGCGCGGATGCGAGGCCGTCGCCGTCATGGTTGAACAGGCGGATCACCACCGGCGGCGCCGGCGTGCCGCTGGTCGGGATCAGGAGCTGCGAGATCGGCAGCTCGAAGACCGTGCGGATGAAGGTCAGCAGGAAGGCGGTGACGATGCTGAGGAAGATCAGCGGCAAAGTGATCCGCACCAGGCGCCGGAACGATTCCGCGCCCTGCAGCCGCGCCGCGTCGCCGAGGCTCGGCGCGAGTTGGCCGATCGCCGCCAGGATGATGATGAGGCAATAGGGCAAAGCCGCCGCGGCATAGCCCATCACCAGCAGCGACGGGCTGCCGTAATCCGGGAAGGGCGCGTCGCGGAATCCCGGCAGCCGGTTCCAGAGCAGGATATAGCCGAAGCCGAGCACCACGCCGGGAATGGCGACGGCGCCCAGCGAGATCGCCAGGATCAGCGGCTTCATCACGCGCTTCGCGCGGTCGAGCTCGGCCGAAAGCAGGATCGCCGCCGCGCAGGCGAGGAAGGCGGCGATCACCGCATAAAACAGGCTATGCGCGAAAGCGGAGCCCGCCAGGGTTTCCGGCGACAGGGCCGCGGCGAGCTGCGCCGCCGTGAAGTTCTCGGCCGAGAGGCCGGCACCGAGCGTGCGGGTCACCGCGCGCACCGCGATGCCGGCGAGCGGCAGGCCGAGCGCCAGGATCGCCACCAGGATCAGCGCCGCGGTGGCGGGCAGGCGCCAGAGCCCGAGCCGCGTGCGGCGTGCCGGGCGCGAGCGGCCGGAGATCAGCTTGGGATCGGTCTGCCGGCGCAGCATCCGGTCGGCCAGCACCACGGCGACGACCAGGCAGAGCAGGATCAGGGCCTGCGCGCCGGCCAGCGGGAAATCGACCGGATAGTCGCTGGCCGCGGCGTAGATGCCGTAGGTCAGCAGATCGAAGCGCGCGTTCCGCGCGATGGTCGCGGCCATGCCGAAATCGGACAGACCCTCGGCGAAGATCGCGATCAGGCTGAGGGCGATGGCCGGCGCCAGCAGCGGCAGGTTGATGCGCAGCCAGACCGTGCGCGGCCGCGCGCCGGCGAGCCGCGCCGCATCCTCGTATTCGCTGCCGAGCCCGGCCAGCGCGCTGCCGATGACGAAGGCCGCCAGCGGGAAAAGATTGAGCGTCTGCACGAAGATCAACCCGGGCAGCGAGAAGAAGCCATGGGCAAAGCCGCTGGAGATCACTCCGAGCTGGGTGAGGTAGCCGCCCGGCGACATCAACAGCACCCAGGCCAGCGCCTTCAGGTAGGAGGGCGTCAGAAAGACCAGCCAGGGCAGGGCCGCGAGCACGCGCCGGCCCGGCAGGTCGCAGCGCTGCACCAGGAAGGCGAAGCCGGCGCCGAGCGCGGTCGCGCTCGCCGCCGCCATCGCCGCCAGCTCGAGCGAATGCAGGACGGAGACGAGGATGGTGCTGGAGGAGAAGGCGCGCAGCAGAGGCTGCAGGCTCGGCGCCAGGCTGGGCGCGGTCACGTCGAACAGGCCCGGCACCACCGCCTGGGCCAGGACCAGCAGCAGCGGCACGGCGATCAGCAGCGCGAAAGCGGCATAGATCAGCGCCGCCGCGAGGCTGAACCGCGCAGGCTTGCGCGCCGCGGCGGGGTATCGCGTCGACGCGACGGCGCCGCGGGCAATCGCCGCGGCACCGTCCCGATGCGTTCCGGAAACGCTCACGCCGATCCGTCAGCAGGCTCGGATCATTGCGCGAACTTGTCCTTGTACCACTGCTTCCAGGTGGTCTCCTGCGCGGCGGCGGTCTTGTCGTCCAGCAGGACGAACTTGATGTCGGGGTCGCGCTCCACCTTCGGCTTCACGCCGGCGACGATCGGCATGAAGTAGAAGTCGGTGTCGTCGCCGTTCTGCATCGCCGCCTGGCCCTCCGCGCTCATCACGAAGGCGATGAACTTGCGGACCGCGTCCATGTGCTGGCTCTTGGCGCTGATGCCGAGCCCTTCCGGCAGCGCGATCGAACCCTCGGCCGGATAGATTGCGACCACCGGCTCGCCGCTGGCCTTCTCGGCCAGGATCGAGCTGTCCTGGTTGATGCCGAGCTTGGCGTCGCCGGTCAGCACCGCCTTGTTGATCTTGCCGCCGCTGGAGAGCCCGGAGATCGACTTGTTGGTCAGCGTCTTCTCCAGCAGGGTCTTGCCGGTATCGACGCCGTTGGTCTGGAACACGCCGGCCAGCCATTGATAGGCCGGGCCGGAGAGGTTGGGATCCTTGGCCGCCACGCTGCCGGCGAACTTCTGGAGGTCGGTCCAGGATTTCGGCATCTCGCCGTCGGCGACCTTCTTGGTGTTGACCTCGATCGCGGTCGTGCTGGCGCCGGTCGGCAGGAAGGCGCGGCTGGTCGGGATCAGGGTCTTGCCGAATTCGGTGAAGCTGGTCGCGGTGAAGACGTCCTCGGGGATCGGCTGCAGCACCTTGTCCTGCGCCATCCGCTCCATCACCGCCGAGCCGTCCAGCCAGACGATGTCGAATTGCGGGTTGTCGCCCTCGGCGGCGATCTTGCCCAGGGTCTCGCCGGTGCTGCCGGGCTCGACCACGTCGATGCTGATGCCGGTCTTGGCGGTGAAGGCCTTGGCGACGACGCCCGCGAAATCGAGCGCGTCGTACATCACGAGGTCCGCCGCCGAAGCATGCTGGCTCGCGGTCGCGACCAGCAAGGCGGCGATGGCGATCGAGGATTTCTTCAACATCTCACATCTCCCATTTTATCGGTGAAGGTGGTCGTCATGATTTCCGTGCGGCGCGCCGGGTGCGGGGCACGCCGCGCTTGCGCCAGTCCTTGTCCAGCGTCCCGCGGATCTCGGCGAGGCTCTCCAGGGTCGAGAGCGCCTGGTCGCGGCGCGCGGCGGCGAGCGCCGTCACCAGCGCCTCGACGGTCACCAGCGTCGCGCCGTGCATCGACAGGTTGCCGGCGCGCCCGCGCGGCACCGGCAGGACCGCATCGACCTTGCCGCCGACGAAGGGGCCGAGGCTGTCGCTGACCAGCGCGACCGGGATCGCGAGGTCCGCGGCCTGCTTCAGGGTGACCGAGACCTCGCGGTAGATCGGCGCATAGGCGAACATCAGGACGGCGTCGCCCTTGGCGAGGCCGATCAGCCGGTCGGCGAGCGCGATGCCGGTCGCGGTCACGGCGACGGACCGCAACCCGATGCGGTTCAATTGCAGCGCCGCGTAATCGGCCATGGCGCCGGAGGGGCCGATGCCGAAGATCCAGCGGCGCGGCGCGGCCTGCAGGGTCGCCACTGCTTCGGCGAAGCGCGCGGCGAAGGCGGGCTCGCGCAGCACGCGGAGACTCTCGTCATGGGCGGCGAGGACGTGATGCAGCGCCGCCTTGGGGTCGCCGCCGGCCTGGTCCAATGTGCGGCGCAGCCGGCCGCTCGGGCTGGGCGCGCCCTTGGTCAGGCCGGCCAGCGCCGCCGCGCGCAGCTCGGCCAGGCCCTCGAAGCCGAGCGAGCGCGCGGTGCGCACCACGGTCGCGTCGCTGGCGCCGGCCAGTTCCGCGATCTCCAGGGCCGAGCCCAGCAGCAGCGATTCCCGGCGCTCGAGGAAGAAGCGCGCGACGCGCAGCTCGGTCGGCGACAGGGCCGGGAGCATCTGCATGATGCGGCCTTCGAACGACCGGGGATCCAGCGGACCGTCGCCGCCGCCGCGCTTGCGTGTGGACACTTCCGGGCTCGTCTGACGTGGACACTACAGAACCCGACTCTCTGAAGTGTCTGTTTCAGAGCGATGACGATCCCATGCGCGATTCCATGAAACTCGCGGCGTCCGGTTCCTGACGGTCTGTCAGCTTGGGGGAGTGCGCCGTCCTATTGCGCCGCGGCGCGGCGATCGCCGCGGGCGTGATACATCACCTCGAAGCGCCGGCCGAGCGAGATCGAGGGCATCAGGACCAGCGTCGATCCGTCGTGCGGATCGATCGCCTCGACCGCGCCGGCCGGCAGCGGGTGCGCCACGGCGCCGGTGATCAGCGCAACGCTCCTGCCGTCGCCCGGCAGCGCGGTCGCGCCGGTCAGCAGCAAGCGCACCTCGGGCCGGCCGAAGGTATCCGACAGCGCCTTGAAGAACGGCCCTTCGAGGAAGTCCAAAGCGGCGTCGGGCTCGCGCCACAGGTAGAACGTGGCGTAGCAAGGGCGGACCGGGTCGACCAGGAACAGCTTCTCGGCCAGGCCCCGCATCCCGTCGAACAGCGGCCCGCGCTCGCGGGCGCGTTGCCGGACGGCGACGACCGCGGCGTCGTCGGCAAGGCGGATCCGATAGTGCATCGCCAGCATGGGTTACGCCTCCTCTTTCACATAGGGCGCCTCGCCCCGCCCGAACGACCAGTCGTCGCGGTCGTTCAGTGTCAACGCGATCAGCACGTCTTCGGTTCGCAATCCCGGCTTATGCGACAGAATTTCGGCGATGCGCCGGTAGAGCTGCTTCTTCGCCGCGGTGTCGCGCCATTTGCCGGCGATGATATGGACGAAGACCACGTCATCGGTGCGATGGATGCCGAGATAGTCGGGATCGTAGATCATCCCTCCGGGCTCGTGCTGGGTGATCACCTGGAAAAGGTCGTCGGCCGGGGCCTTGAACGC
>DASZYM010000432.1:0-14315 GCA_035545355.1 Dongiaceae bacterium | reverse complement strand
CAGCCAGGCGATGTTGGCGAAGCGTCCGTCCCAGACCGTCGGATCCGGCCGGATGGCGACGGACAGAGCGGCGGGCTCTTGCGGCAGCGCGAGATCGCGGTTGACGATCGCGGGAGAGACCGCGGGCGTCGCGCTGCCGGCGACGAATCCGCGATAGAGCGCATCGGCCCATTTGGCGCCGAAGTCCTTGCCCCAGGCAGCCTGCCAGGTCGCGCGGACCAGGTCGCGGCCGGCGCCCTGGTCGCCGGTGAAGCGCGCGAGGATCGTGTGCCGCGAGCGCACGCTGTAGAATGGCCGGACCAGCGGCTGGATGATGCTGGCCGTGCCGTCGACCGCCCGCGCGTCGCTCCAGCTCTCGAGGTCATGCTGGATCGGCAGGTGCCAGTCGCTGAGCGAAGCGGTCTCGTCGTGATAGAGGCCGGCATGGATCCGGAACGCGACCTTCTGCAGCGCCGCAGCAAAATCGACATCGGCCGAAGCCGCATAGACCGGATTGACATCGAGCATCGCCAAAGTGTCGACGCGGCCCACAGCCATATCGTCGCTCAGCGCCTTGAGCGAACCGCCATCGGGCGGCTGGACGGCAATCGGCTCAGCGAACGTGAGGGTCGCGTCGAAGGCGCCGATCTTCTCGTTGATCAGATCGCCGAGTGCCTGAGCCTCCGGCGGATACCAGGGACCGACCAGCAGGAGGGAAATGCCGGGATGGCTGGCGAGCATGTCGGCGGCTTCGCCGGCCCAGCGCCGCGCGGCCTCGGAAAGATCCGGGGCGGACCCGCCGATCGCCCCGAGCGCAACCGCGATCGATTGCAGCAGCGGAGCGATCTCGGCGGTCGAGGCGATCAGGCGGCGATCGGCCCGCACGCCGGTGAGCGAGGGCGTGGGCTCGGCGACCAGCAGGCGGCTGCCGCCCTGCCCGTGCTGATACGCGAGGCGACGCTTCGACCAGGCACGGGCCTGGATCGTCTGCCGCGGGCCGGGTCCGAGAAAATCGTCATCCAGGCTGACAATGGCTTCGGCACGATCGAGGTGAAGCCGGCGCTCCAGCGGCCGTCCGAAGACCAGGCGGGCGGCTTCGAGACGCAGGTCTTCGCCGAGAGGTTCGAAGACATGCCATCGGGCCTTCGGCCACCGCCCGAGCAGCCCCTCGATCTGCCGCGCCAGGGTCGGCGAGGTCACCGTGCCGGTGAGCAGGCGGAATCCCTCGCCCTGCTTCGCGTCGAGCGCCGCGGCCCGCGCGGTCATCGCCGCGTCGAACGCATCCCAACTCGCAGGCCGGCCCAGATAGAGCGGCGTCTGCGAGCGGCCCGGATCGTAAAGACCGAGCAGAGCGGCCTGCAGGAATTGATCGCTGGCGCCCTCGCTCGCCGGGTGATCGGGATTGCCTTCGAGCTTCACCGGCCGGCCGGTATAGGTCTTGCCCAGCGCCGGCAACGCATAGCCGTTGAGTGTGGCGGCTGTCGCATACCATTTGGGCCGGCCGGGCGCGACGTTCTCCGGCGTGTTCACATAGGGGAGCGCATCGTCGTCCGGCCGCCAGTCGCAGCCCGAGAGCCCGGCCAGCGCCAGGGAAGCCGCCATCGCTTTCAGCAGCGAGCGTCGGCCGATCCCGTCCAGCGCCGGCGCCAGGGACGGGTATTCCGCCGAGAAGAAGTCCCGGATGTCGCGGCTAACGGTGGCAGACATCGCAATCGATGAGCTTGGAGGGATCGATGCCGTATTGCTTCATCGCGGCTTCGCCGAAGCCGGCATGCTGCTCGGGGTGCCGGTCCCAGTCCGACCAGTCCATCCGCGTGACTTCGGAGGGCGGCCTGAGATGCGGCGCCGGATCGCGATGGCAGGACAGGCACCATTGCATCTGGAAAGGCTGGGCCTGGGTGGTCAGCGCCATCTGGTCGATGCGGCCGTGGCAGGTCTCGCAGGGCACGCCGCGCGCGATGTGGATCGAATGGTTGAAATAGACGTAGTCCGGCAGGCGGGCGACGCGGTGCCACACCAGCGGCCTGTCCTGCGCCAGGCTCTCGCGCACCGGCGCCAGCATGTCGGCATTGGTGAAGATCTGAGAATGGCAGGTCATGCAGACATGCGTGGCGGGAAGGCTCGCCTCGGCGTCGGTCTCGACATTCACGTGGCAATAGCGGCAGTCGATGCCGAGCTCGCCGACATGATGCTTGTGGCTGAACGGCACCGGTTGATCCTCCACCCAGCCGACACGTGTCGCGTAGCTGGAAGTCATCGCGTTGCCGATAAACAGCATGCCGATGACGACCACAGCGACGATTCCCAGGATGAAGGCACGCAGCCGCGTGTCGGCCGATGCCGTGAAGATCTGCGGCATGAGGCTAAGCCGGGCTGTTCGCGCCGATGGTCAAACCCACGTCCCCGCCGGAGGTTCCGCGCCGATCCGGCGGGCCCGGCGCGGCAGGATGCTGACCGCTCAACCGCCGGGCAGTGCGTAGGCGACCAGCGCGTCGCTGACCGGCGTCTCCATGAAATGGTGGCCGCCGGCCATGATGACGAGATACTGCTTGCCATCCACCTCGTAGGTCATCGGCGTGGCCTGGCCGCCGCCGGGCAAGGAGTCCCGCCAAAGCGTCTTTCCTGTCTCGAGGTCGATCGCCCGGATCATGTTGTCGGTGGTGGCGGCGATGAAGATGATGCCGCCGGCCGTGACGACCGCGCCGCCATTGTTCGGCGTGCCGATGGTGATGGGCAGCATCGAGGGGATGCCGAACGGCCCGTTGGTCCGCGCCTCGCCCAGGGGACGGTCCCAGATCGTCTTGCCGGTCTTGAGATCGATCGCGGTGATCCCGCCATAAGGCGGCTGCTTGCAGAGAAGCTGGGTGACCGGCATGCGCCAGCCGGCATTCACATAGATCGCGTAAGGCGTCCCGGCCTGCGGATCGCCGGCACCTTCCGGGCCGCCGATCTGCCCGCGGGTCTGGTCGCGCGGCGTCCAGCCGAGCTTGTCCGCTTCGGCGCGGGGCACGAGGCGGTTGTAGTTGGGCATGTCGTTGTAATTGGCGATGATGACGCCCCGCTTCGGATCGATCGCGACGCCGCCCCAGTCCGAACCGCCGTTATAGCCGGGATATTCCACGAAATGCTGATCGCTGGTCGGCGGGGTGAATTCGCCGTGATAGCTCGCGAGACGGAATTCGATCCGGCAGACCATCTGATCGATGGGCGACATGCCCCACATGTCCTTCTCGGTCAGATTGGGCTTCTTCAACGTGGCATAGGTCGAGAAGGGCTGGGTCTTGGCGCGCTGCGCGGGCTCGAGCCCGCCTTGGGGCACCGGCCGCTCCTCGACGCCGAAGAGCGGTTTCCCGGTGCGGCGATCCAGCACGAAGATTTCGCCGCGCTTGCTCGGCAGGACGAGCGCCGGCACCGTGCCGTCGCCGCTCGGGAAGTCCACCAGCGAGGCCTGCGAGCCGAGATCGTAATCCCAGACGTCGTTGTGCACCGTCTGGAAATGCCAGACCGGCTTCCCCGTGGTGACATCGAGCGCCACCAGCGAGGTCGCATAATCCTTTTCCGGCTGCGAGCGGCTGCTGCTCCAGTAATCCGCCGCCGAGACGCCGAGCGGCAGATAGACCAGGCCGAGCGACTCGTCGCCGGAGGCCGTCGTCCACATATTCGGCGTGCCGCGCGTGAAGGTCTGGCCCTGAGGCGGCAGCCCGGTCAGATCCGGTCGGACCATGTCCCAGGCCCAGCGCAGCTTCCCGGTCACGGCGTCGTAGCCCAGGATGACGCCCGATGGCGCGTCGCGCTTCTGGCCGTCGAGGATCTGGTGGCCGGTGACCACCACGCCCCGCACGATCGTGGGCGCGGAGGTGATGGAATACATGCCGGGCATGTTCTCGCCGATGCCGACGCTGGTATCGACCTGGCCCGCGGCGCCGAAATCGTCGCAGGGCTTGCCGGTCTTGGCGTCGAGCGCGATGAGCCGCGCATCCAACGTGCCTTCGATGATGCGCGTCGCGCAGGCCTGCGTATCGGGCGCGTTGGGCACCGCGTAATAGGCCACGCCCCGGCAATCCGCGGTATAGGGGATGTTCTTATCCGGGACCTTCGGATCGAACCGCCAGCGCTCGGCACCGCTTTTCGCATCGACCGCGATGACCATGCTCTTCGGTGTGCAGACATAGAGCAGATCGCCGACCTTGAGCGGCGTGTTCTCCGCGCCATAGGTCTTCTTGGCCGCCTGGCTCGGCAGATCGCCGGTATGGAATGTCCAGGCGCGCTGCAGCTTGCCGACATTGTCCTTGTTGATCTGGTCGAGCGGCGAGTAGCGCCGGGCACTCGTGCTGCCTCCATAAGCCGGCCAGTCTTCGCCCGCTTTCAGCGGCGAAGGATCCGTCATCGCGATGTTGGCGACCGGCGGCAGCGACGATGACGCATTGGACGATCCCGTATAGGAGATGCCGAACCCGGCGACGACGGCGATGCAGACACAGGCGATCGCCACTTTCACCGCCGCCGCAGCGCGGTGATGGAACGGAGAGAGCCTCGGGCTCGCGAGGATCACCAGGATGAGAAGAATGGTCGGCCCGACCAGCCGCGGCACCAGCGCCCAGCCGTTGAACCCGACTTCCCAGAACGCCCAGGCCAAGGTGACGAGATAGATCGCGGCATAGACCCAGGCGCCGGCCGCATTCTCGCGGATAATGAGCACGCCCGAGACCAGCAGGGCGATGCCGGCGATCAGGTAATACCAGGAGCCGCCGAGGATGGTGAGCCAGATGCCCCCTCCCGTCAGGATGGCGCCGACCAGCACGATCACGATTCCCAGGATGATGGCGGCCCAGTCGCCGGCGGTGCGGCGTGTTGCAGGAACGGACGTCATGGCGGCCTCGCGCTGATGAAGCAGAGCCGATGACCGGCCCGATCTGCCAACCCGACTGGCGCAGCGGTGTTCCAGCACCCAATCATTTATATCGTAGTACGATATATCGGATCGGGCCCAGGCATCCTCCCGGAACGCCCCGCCGATACGGATGTTGATCCCGACATCGGCGCAGACCCCGGACAGGCGCAAGGAGCAGGCATGTCGGCGGATCAGAAACGGATCGCGAAGATCAAACCGTATACCGGGCCGGCGGGCGGCTGGGGCTCCGTGCGCGAGCTGGGCTCGATCCTCACCAGGGAGGAGATCGCCGTCCTCGGCAGCGAGATCCTGTGGAAGCAGAACAAGCCCGACGGCTATATGTGCGTGAGCTGCTCCTGGGCGAAACCGGGAAAGCCGCGTCCCTTCGAGTTCTGCGAGAACGGCGCCAAGGCGACCGCCTGGGAGATCACCAGCAAGCGGACGACACCCGAATTCTTTGCTGAGCACACCTTGTCCGAGCTTCGCGGCTGGACCGATCACGACCTGGAAGAGAATGGCCGCCTGACCGCGCCGCTGCGCTACGACCCGAAGACCGACAAATATCTTCCGGTCGCCTGGGAGCAGGCTTTCCAGGAGATCGGCACGGAGCTGAAAAAGCTCGACCCCCAATCGGCGGTCTTCTACACGTCCGGCCGCGCCTCGCTCGAGGCGAGCTACATGTACCAGCTGTTCGGAAGGATGTATGGCAGCAGCAACTTCCCCGACAGCTCCAACATGTGCCACGAGACGACCTCGGTCGCGCTCCCGGAGGTGATCGGCGTGCCGGTCGGAACCGTCCATCTCGACGATTTCGAGAAGGCCGACTGCATCCTGATCTTCGGCCACAACACGACCACCAATGCGCCCCGCCTCCTGCATCCGCTGCAGGAAGCTGCCATGCGCGACGTGCCCATCGTCACCTTCAATCCGCTCCGCGAGCGCGGCCTGGAGCGATTCCTCAACCCGCAGAATCCGGTGCAGATGGTGCTGGGCGGCACCCGGATCAGCTCGAATTACTACCAGGTGCGCGCCGGCGGCGACCTCGCCGCGGTCGTCGGCATCTGCAAGCTCGTCATCGAGGCCGATGACGCGGCGCTGCGCTCCGGCGGCGAACGGAAGCTCGACGTTGCCTTCGTGCAGAAGCACACGCACGGCCTCGAGGCGTTCGCGACCTTCTGCCGCGCACAGGACTGGGCGCAGCTCGAGCGCATTTCCGGCTTGTCGCGGGAAGAGCTCCGCGAGGCCGCGGAGATCTATATGCGCGCGAGCAAGGTGATCCTCTGCTACGGCATGGGCATCACGCAGCACCGCTTCGGGGTCGAGGCGGTGCGCATGCTGGTCAACCTGCTGCTGCTCCGCGGCAATATCGGCAAGCCCGGCGCCGGGATCGCGCCGATCCGCGGCCATTCCAACGTCCAGGGCCAGCGCACGGTCGGCATCTCGGAGAAGGCGAAGCTGGTGCCGCTGGATAAGCTGGCCGAGCTCTACGGCTTCAATCCGCCGCGGGAAGACGGCCTGACGACGGTCGATGCCTGCCAGGCGATCCTGGACGGCAAGGTCAAGGGCTTCATCAGCCTCGGCGGCAACTTCCTTCGCGCGGTGCCCGAGCGGGAGATGATGGAGCGCGGCTGGCGGCGGATGCGGCTCTCGGTGCAGGTCGCCACCAAGCTCAACCGCTCGCATCTGGTGCCGGCGGAGGTGACCTATCTCCTGCCCAGCCTCGGTCGCATCGAGATAGACCAGCAGGCGACGGGTCCGCAGGCGGTCTCGGTGGAGGATTCGACCGCCTGCATCCATGGCTCGCGCGGGCAGCGCGAACCGGTCAGTCCCCTCGCCTGTTCCGAGCCCGCGATCATCGCCGGCCTGGCCAAGGCGACGCTGGCGCCCAATCCGAAGGTGGACTGGGACGGCTGGGTCGGCGATTACCGCCTGGTGCGGGATGCGATCGAGCGCACCTATCCGGACCAGTTCAAGGATTTCAACAAGCGGATGTTCAAGCCCGGTGGCTTTCCGCGGCCGCTGACCGCGCGCAAGCGCGTGTGGAAGACCAAGACCGGCAAGGCGAACTTCACGGTGCCGCAGCACCTCTCGGCCAACGAGCCGGCAAACGGCGCCTATCAGTTGATCACCCTGCGGGCGGACGGTCAGTTCAATACCACGATCTACAACGAGAGCGACCGCTTCCGCGGCGTCTACGAGAGCCGCACCGTGGTGCTGATGAACCCGGCGGACATTTCCGAGCTCGGACTCAAGGAGGGCGACCGGGTCACCTTGGAAACCGAGGCGCATGACAACGTCCACCGCCGGCTCTCCGACCTGCAGGTCGTGCCCTATGACATCCCGCGGCATTCGATCGGCGGCTACTACCCCGAATGCAACGTCTTGATCCCGCTGTCGCACTATGCCGAGGAGGCCAAGGTCCCGGCGGCGAAATCGATCCCGGTCCGCATCATCCCCGCCGGTGCGGCGGCATAGAGCCTCCGCATGACAGATTTGCGGGAACGTTCACACAGGACCGCGCTTCGTTCATTGCGATACTGCTCCCAATCGAAGGCGCAGAAGAATGAACAGTGCCGAATTGACTCCCGCCGGACTCGTCGCCCCCGTCCCACTCCATCCGACCCTCATGTGGGTCCCCATCACCTGCCTGGTCGGGACGCTCCTGACCGATCTCGCCTATTATGAAACGTCGGAAATGATGTGGGCGGACTTCTCCGCCTGGCTGGTCACGGCCGGCGTCATCCTCGGCTGGCTTTCCTGCATCGCGGGAATCGTCGATCTCGTCGGGCGCCGCTATACGACGGCACCCGTGGCGCCCTGGATCTATGCGGTCGGCATCTTCGTCGTGATGGTCCTGGCGACCTTCAACATGCTGATCCATACGCGCGATGCCTGGACCTCTGTGGTGCCCTGGGGCCTGACCCTCTCGGCGATCACCGTCATCGTCCTGATCTTCACCACGATCGTCGGCTGGATGGCGCTCTATCGCCGCCGCGCCGTGGTGGTCGCATGAAGGCCGCGCTCCTGGCGGGGCTTTCGCTGCTGGCGCTGACCGCCTGCGGCGGGGGCGACGATCCGCAGAAACAGGTCGGGCAGAACCCGCAGCTCCCGGACCAGAGCCAATACCTCTTCCCGCCGATGCATCTCGCCTCGGTCGTGGGATGGAAACAGGGTGCCACGCCGAAGGTCCCTGCCGGCCTCAAGATCCAAGCGCTGGCGACCGGGCTGCAGCATCCGCGGTCGCTCTATGTCCTTCCCAACGGCGACATCCTGGTGGTGGAATCCAAGGGACCGGATCTCGAGACCATCAAACGCCCCAAGGATTTCGTGACCAACTGGATCGAGGGCTGGGTCACGGGCGGCGGCGATACCGGGCCGAGCAACCGCATCACCCTGCTCCGCGACGCCGATGGCGACGGCAAGCCCGAGGTGCAGCAGACCTTCATCGACCATCTCTATTCGCCGTTCGGCGTCGCGCTGGTCGGCAGCGACCTCTACGTCGCCAACACCGATGCGGTCATCCACTACACCTACCATGACGGCGATACCAGGATGACCGACCCTGGCACGGAATTCATGCCGCTGCCCGGCGGGCCCATCGACCATCACTGGACCAAGAGCCTCGCCGCCAGCCCGGACGGCAACGAGCTCTATGTCGGGGTCGGCTCCAACAGCAACATCACGGAGAACGGGATCGAGGCCGAGAAGAATCGCGCGGATATCCTGGAAGTGGACCGCAAGACCGGCCAATGGCGCATCTTTGCCAGCGGCTTGCGCAATCCGAACGGCCTCACCTTCGAGCCGATCAGCAAGGCGCTCTGGACCGTCGTCAACGAACGCGACGAGCTCGGGCCGGACCTGGTGCCGGATTACATGACCTCGGTGAAGGACGGCGCCTTCTATGGCTGGCCGTACAGTTACTACGGCCAGCATGTCGACCCGCGGGTGCATCCGCAGCGTCCGGACCTGGTGCAGAAGGCGATCCCGCCGGATTACGCGCTCTCATCCCATGTCGCGCCGCTCGGTCTCGTCTTCAGCACCGGCACCGGCCTGCCTGATAAGTATCGCGGCGGTGCCTTCGTCGGCGAGCATGGGAGCTGGGACCGCGGCAAATTCAATGGCTACAAGGTCGTCTACGTGCCCTTCACCGACGGCAAGCCCAGCGGCGCGCCGGAAGACGTCGTGACCGGCTTCCTCAACGACCAGGGACAGGCCCAAGGCCGCCCGGTGGGCGTCGCCATCGACAAGACCGGCGCCTTGCTGATCGCCGACGACGTGGGCAACACCGTCTGGCGCGTGACCGCCGCGCCTTGAGCCGAGGGTTGCCACCGCTTCGCCGCACGATCCATCTCGGCGCGTGACCTGCGACGTTTTTTCTTTTCGACGGCCGTGGATGCTGCTCCATCGCCTGGGATGGGATGGCCGCGCGCGAGTCATAAATGATTTACCTTAACCGCGGCAGGGCGAAGCGGCAGCGAGAGCAAAATCAATCGCCGCGCGCGAGGCAAAGAAGAACGCGACGAGAAATAACGCGGTCGTAATGCCCGGGCGGACAGAACTCCGACGCCGGCACCCGGCATCTTATGCCATCCGGCCGGGCTGCAAGTCCCACAACTTGAAGTAATTTCTGAGATGCGCGCGATCTTCTTTCCTAGAACGCGCGGCGGCGCCCGGGCTCTTCGAGCCCTGTTCGCAATGCAGATGAGACAAGCCTTTTCAGCAGTCGGACTAACGCTTTATTCAGATTCACACACCTAAGATCGCCGCAACATCAAGTTGTACCCCATTTGCGGCCGCGATCGGCACCCACCCATGACCGAAATCAAAACCGAAGGCGAAGCTCTGCGACTGTCCGGCGCGGTCACGATCCGCGAGGGCGAAGCGCTGAAGAATGATCTGCTGGCGCGGCTCAAACCCGGGGCGCGCGTCGATGTCGATCTCGCCGCGGTCGAGGACGCGGATCTCGGCATCGTTCAGCTCCTGCTTGCCGCCGATATCAGCGCGGCGAAGACCGGCGCGGGCCTGCGCGTGCTGCGACCTTTGCCCGACGCGATCCAGCAATTGCTGGTGCGTTGCGGGTTTCCGAGCGAACTGGTCGGGCCCTTGGACCCGACCGCCAACATTTGGACCAGAGAGGCGTAACCATGGCGAAAACCATCCTGAGCGTCGATGACTCGGCGAGCATCCGGCAGATGGTGAAGCTGACGCTGTCGGGCGCCGGCTATGACGTCATCCAGGCCAATGACGGGGCGGAAGGCCTCGCCAAGGCCAAGGGCGCCAAGGTCGATATGGTGATGACCGATCTCAACATGCCGGTCATGAACGGCCTCGCCTTGATCAAGGAGCTGCGCAAGCTGCCGAGCTATCAGGGCGTGCCGATCCTGTTCCTCACCACCGAATCCGATGCCGGGCTGAAGAGCGAGGCCAAGGCCGCCGGTGCCACCGGCTGGATCACCAAGCCGTTCCAGCAGGATCAGTTGATCGCCGTGGTGAAGAAGGTGCTCGGCTGATGAGCGGGGTCGATCCAACCGAGACTTTCCGCCAGGAAGCCCAAGAGCTGCTGGAGCAGCTCGAGCAGACCCTGCTCGATCTCGCCAAGGCGCCCGAAGACCTCGCTTTGGTCGACAGCACCTTCCGCGCCCTCCACACCATCAAGGGCTCGGGCTCGATGTTCGGCTTCGATGCCGTCGCGGGCTTCACCCATCACGTGGAATCCGCCTTCGACATGGTCCGGAAGGGCCAGGTCAAGCTGACCCCGGCCTTGGCCGATGTCGCTTTGGCGGCCAAGGACTATATCCGCGCGCTGATCGAGCGGCCCGACACGACCGCCGCCGAAGACGGCGCGGCCATCCTCGAACGGCTGGAAGCCGCCGTGGGCAGCACCGGCGCCGGCGGCACTGCCGCCGCGGCGCCGAAAGCCGCGATGGCCGCCGGCCGCGCGAAATGGCAGGTCAAGTTCTGGCTGCCGCCGAATGCGCTGGCGACCGGCACCAATCCGCTGCTGCTGCTCGACGAGCTGCGCGGCCTCGGCGAGGCGACGGTCACGCCGCTGCTCGACCGCGTCCCGGCGCTCGAAGACCTCAACCCCGCCGACATCCATATCGGCTGGGATGTCTCGCTGATCACCGACAAGCCCAAATCCGCGATCGAGGACGTGTTCCTGTTCGTGCTCGACGACATGGAGATCGCGATCGATCTCGTCGAGACGCTGGACGCGCCGGCGGCCGCCCCCAAGACCGAGGCGGCGCCGCAACCGGCTGTGGCCAAGCCCGCCGCGGCGAAGCCCGAGGCCGCCGCGCCCAAAGGCGGCAGCGGCAGCATCCGGGTCCCGGCGGAACGCCTGGACAACCTGATGGACCGGGTCGGCGAGCTGGTGATCGCGCAATCGCGCCTGAAGCAGGTGGCGGCCGCCAGCCGCGATGCCGAGTTCAAGTCGATCAGCGAAGAGATCGAGCGGCTGGCACTGGAGCTGCGTGACACGACGATGGGCGTGCGCATGGTGCCGATCGCGCAGCTCTTCGGCCGGTTCCGCCGCCTGGTCCACGACCTCGCCCATGAGCTCGGCAAGGACATCGCGCTGGTGACGGTCGGCGAGGATACCGAGCTCGACAAGACCGTGATCGAGCAGTTGAACGATCCGCTGGTCCATCTGATCCGCAACTCGATCGACCACGGCCTGGAATCGCCCGAGCAGCGCCTCGCCGCCGGCAAGCCGGCGCAAGGCCAGATCCGGCTCGCGGCCCAGCATACCGGCGACAAGGTGCTGATCTCGATCACCGATGACGGCAAGGGCCTCGACCGGGCGCGCATCCAGGCGCGGGCCGAGGAGCACGGCCTGATCCAGCCCGGCGCCAAGCTCTCCGATTCCGAGCTTTTCCAGCTCATCTTCCAGCCCGGCTTCTCGACCGCGCAACAGGTCACCAATCTCTCCGGCCGCGGCGTCGGCATGGATGTCGTGAAGCGCACGCTGGATTCGCTGCGCGGCTCGATCGACATCGCCAGCAATCCCGGCACCGGCACCGAGATCACGCTCCGCCTGCCTTTGACCCTGGCCATCATCGACGGCCTGCTGGTCCGGGTCGGCCAGGGTCGGTATGTGATCCCGCTCTCCGCCGTGGAGGAATGCGTCGAGCTGCCCGCCGAAGAGGCCGGGCGCGCCAACGGCTGCAGCTTCCTCAACATCCGCGACGAGCTGGTGCCGTTCCTGCGCCTGCGCGAGATGTTCAAGACCACGGGCGAGCCGGACCGCTACCAGAAGGTCGTGGTGGTCTCATCGAACGACAGCCGCGTCGGCCTGGTGGTCGATCAGGTGATCGGCGACCACCAGACGGTGATCAAGTCGCTCTCCAAGCTGCATGCCGGCATCGGCACGTTCTCCGGCGCGACGATCCTGGGCGACGGCACCGTCGCCTTGATCCTGGAAATCGCGAACCTGGTCGCCAAGGGCCAGGTCCGCGAACCGCTGAAACTGGCGAGCTGAAGGGGAAGACCATGGCGATCTGGCAAGGCAAACGCTCGCTGCAGGTTGTAACCCTGGCGCTGCAGGGCGAGCTGTTCGCGCTCGAGGCGGGGCGCGTCCACGAAATTCTCGACCGGGTTCCGGTGACCGAGGTCCCGGGCGGGCCCGTCTTCGTCAGCGGCCTGATCAACGTGCGCGGCAAGGTCGTGCCGCTCGCCGATCTGCGCATGAAATTCGGCATGGAATGCACCGCCGCCACCATCGACACCCGCATCGTGGTGATCGATGTCACGCTGGGCGGCGAGATCGTGAGCGTCGGCCTGTTGGCCGACAAGGTCTACGAGGTGACCGAGCTGCAGGCGGAGGTCCTGGAGGATACGCCGCGCATCGGCATGCGCTGGCGCCCGGACCTGATCCGCTGCGTCGGCAAGCGTGGCCGCGACTTCATCGCGGTCCTGGATATCGACAAGTTGTTCGACGAGGGCGACCGCGAGGCGGTCGCCGGCAATGCATCGGCCGCACCCGCGCAGGATGCGGCCTGATCGAATCGAAGGGATGGGACCCATGCGCGCAACAATCAAACTCAAGCTTGGCGTGACTTTTGTCGTGGTGATCGCGCTTTCGGCGGCGTCCGCCGTGCTCGCGATCTCGGGACTCGGATCGCTGCGCGATTCGGTCGATGACCTGGTCGATGGCGCGGCGCAGGAAGTCTCGCTGTCGAAGGAGATGTCGATCGACACCGAGGCGCTGGTCGTGGCCGAGAAGAACATGATCACGGCCAACAACCAGACCGAGGTGCAGACCTTCGACGCCCAGATCCAGGACCTGCGGGGGCAGGTGGTCGACGACTACAAGAAGCTCGGCGACGTCGCCCATGACGAGGCCAAGCAGAAGCTGGCCGAGTTCCAGGGCACCTGGCAGCAGATGATCACGGTGCAGGACAAGATCCGGCAGTTGATGACCAATATGGACGGCCGCGATCAGGCCGAGACCGTCTCCGAGACCCAGGAACGCGACCTGGTCAAGCAGGCCGAGGAGCAGCTCCAGGGCATCGTGACCCAGGCCGAGGCCTTCATGCAGCAGTCGAAGAAGGATGCCGAGGACAACTACGCGTCCGACCGCACCCTGCTGCTGACCGCGGTCGCGGCTTCGCTGCTGATCGCCACGGCGGCGGGCATCTGGCTCTCGATGCTGATCAGCAAAGGACTCGGCAAGGCCGTGTCGCTGGCCAACGCGGTTGCGATCGGCGATCTCGACCAGCGGATCGAGATCTCGAGCAATGACGAGATCAAGGACGTGGTCACCGCCCTCAACACGATGACCGAGAACCTTCGCACCACCGCGGGCGTGGCGGATTCGATCGCCAACGGCGATCTCACCGTCGCCGCCAAGCCGCTCTCCGACAAGGACACTCTGGGCCACGCCCTCGAGCGCATGCTGGAGAAACTGCGGAGCGTCGTTTCGGAAGCCTTGAGCGCGTCGGACAACGTGTCGGCGGGAAGCCAAGAGCTGTCGTCGAGCGCGGAGGAGCTGAGCCAAGGCGCGACCGAGCAGGCCTCGGCGGCGGAAGAAGCCTCCTCCTCGATGGAGGAGATGGCCTCCAACATCAAGCAGAACGCCGACAATGCCACCCAGACCGAGAAGATCGCCCGCCAGTCCTCCGCCGATGCGCAAGCCAGCGGCGAGGCGGTCGGCCGCGCGGTCGAAGCGATGCAGACCATCGCCGAGAAGATCACCATCGTGCAGGAGATCGCCCGGCAGACCGACCTGCTGGCCTTGAACGCCGCTGTGGAAGCGGCCCGGGCCGGCGAGCACGGCAAGGGCTTCGCGGTGGTGGCCTCGGAGGTGCGCAAGCTGGCCGAGCGCAGCCAGGCGGCGGCGGCCGAGATCGGCACCGTCTCCTCGCAGACCGTGAAGGTGGCGCGCGAGGCCGGTGAGATGCTGGAGAAGCTGGTGCCGGACATCAAGAAGACGGCCGAGCTGGTC
>DASZYM010000431.1:0-2765 GCA_035545355.1 Dongiaceae bacterium | reverse complement strand
CGGCGCCTTCGCGATCGTGGTCGAGGGCGTGATGGAGCAATTGGGCGACGCGATCACCCAGCGCGTGCCGGTGCCGACGATCGGCATCGGCGCATCGGCGTCCTGCGACGGGCAGGTGCTGGTCGCCGAGGACATCCTGGGACTCTTCGCCGAGTTCAAGCCGCGCTTCGTGAAGCGCTATGCCGAGCTCGGCAGCGAGGTCGAGGAGGCCGCGGCGCGCTACGCCGCCGAAGTCCGCGCCCGGCAATTCCCCGGGCCCGACAACATCTTCGGCGCGATCAAGCGCCACGCCTAACGGTCGTATTCCGGCGCCAGCCATGCTGAAAATCGACGTCGTTCGCAGCGTCGCTGCCTTGCGCGCGGTCGTCCGCCCGCACAAGCATGCCGGCAGGAAGATCGGCCTGGTGCCGACCATGGGCGCGCTGCACCAGGGGCATCTCGAGCTGGTGAAGACCGCGCGGCGCATGAGCGATTTCGTGGTCGCCACGATCTTCGTCAATCCGCTGCAGTTCAACCAGGCCGCCGATCTCGACGCCTATCCGCGCGACGAGGCGACCGATCTCAATCTGCTGGCGGCGACCGGCACCGACCTGGTCTTCGCGCCGTCGGTGGCGGAGATGTATCCGCAGGGCTTCGCGACCCAGGTCAGGGTCGGCGGGCTGACCGACCATCTCGACGGCCCGGCGCGGCCCGGCCATTTCGAGGGCGTCGCGACGGTCGTCACCAAGCTCTTCAACCGGGTCGAGCCGGATCTCGCCTGCTTCGGCGAGAAGGATTTCCAGCAGCTCCAGGTGATCCGCCGGATGATTCGCGATCTCGATCTGCCGATCGAGATCGTCGGCGTGCCGACGGTCAGGGAGCCCGACGGGCTCGCGATGTCCTCGCGCAACCGCAACCTGACCGAGGCCCAGCGCAAGATCGCATCGCGCCTGCCGGAGATTCTCGGCCGCGCGATCCGGAGCCTGGCCGATGGCGCACCGGCGGCGCCGGTCTTGGCGGATGCGCGCGCGGCGCTCGGGAGCGCGGGGTTCGACCGTATCGACTATGTGGAACTCTGCGACGGCGAGACGCTTCATCCCCTAGCGGCTGCGAAGGAGGGATCGCGCCTGTTCGCCGCCGTTCATCTCGGCGCGACGCGGTTGATCGACAATTGGCCGGTGCTGCCGTGAACTTTCTCTGCAGTGCGGCGTTACGCCCGGGTCTACGATTGCCGCATCTTGGCGATCGGCTGGACGAACTGAGGCTCGATGTCCCACGGGAAATAGATCCAGGTGTCCTGGCTGACTTCGGTGACGAAGGTGTCGACCAGCGGCCGGCCGGCGGGTTTGGCATAGATCGTCGCGAAATGCGCTTTGGGGAGCATCTCACGCACGTATTTGGCGGTGCGCCCGGTATCGACCAGGTCGTCGATGATCAGCCAGCCGGTGCCGTCGCCCCAGATCTTCCCGGAATCGCCCTTCAGCAGCTTCAATTCGCCCGGGCGGTGCACGCCGTCTTTCGCGCCGGCGGCCTCCTCTTCGCTGTAGCTCGACATGCAGACGGTATCGATCAGGCGGACGTCCAGCTCGCGGGCGATGATCGCCGCGGGCACCAGGCCGCCGCGGGTGATCGCCACGATGCCCTTGAACGGACCGATCCCGACCAGGCGCCAGGCCAGCGCCTTGGCCGTGCGATGCAATTCTTCCCAAGAGACCGGAAACGTCTTCTGCGGACTGACCATGCGGCATCCCCCGATGAGCGGCCGGGCCGCCCAGAAGATCGAACCGGGAGGGCGGCAGAACCGGCGGAATCGCGGCGATCATTATCCGAAGCGGTTGACCGCGGCAACGCGGAATTGCCCCATTGCGGCCACCGCCCCATGGTGACAGGATGCGCCGCACTCCGGTTCCGGGGAGGACCGACTCGCGCGCGGACGAACCGCGCCGTACCAGACGTGCAACAACACGATAGTTCATGGCTGAACCGAAGCTCCGCGCGCATTCGCGCCGTCAGCGGCCGGCATTGTCGGCGCTGATCCGATGACGACCCAGCCCGTCGAGAAGAGCGTGCCGCCCGACGCCGATCCGGCGTTGCATGGCGGGGGCGAGGGCGCGCCCGCCATGTGGCGGCTGGCATTGGGCGCGCTCGGCGTGGTCTACGGCGATATCGGCACAAGCCCGCTCTACACCTTCCGCGAATGCTTCCACGAATCGACCGGCATCGTGGTCGATCCGGTGAGCGTCTACGGCGTGCTGTCGCTGGTCTTCTGGGGCGTCATGATCATCGTCAGCGGCAAGTATGCGCTGCTGATCTTGCGCGCCGACAACCAGGGACAGGGCGGATTGCTGGCGCTGATCGCGCTCGCATTGCAGCGGGCGCGGAGCATGGGGCGGCGCAAGCTGCTCTTCACCCTGGGGATGATCGGCGCCGCCTTGTTCATCGGCGACGGGATGATCACCCCGGCGATCACCATGCTTTCGGCGGTCGAGGGCCTGTCCGTCGCCGAGCCTTCGCTGCAGCATTACGTCCTGCCGATCACCCTCATCATCGTGATTGCGCTGTTCTTCGTGCAGAGCCGCGGTACCGGCTCGGTCGGCAACCTGTTCGGGCCGGTGATGGCGCTCTGGTTCGTCTGCATCGCCCTTCTCGGCATCGGCGGCCTCGTCTATAACCCGCGGGTGCTGCTGGCGATCATCCCGTATTACGGCATCCGCTTCCTGTTCGAGCACGCCACGGTCGCTTTCCCGGTCCTGGGCTCCGTGCTGCTGGCCATCACCGGGGCGGAG
>DASZYM010000430.1:0-2978 GCA_035545355.1 Dongiaceae bacterium | reverse complement strand
GCCAAGGTCTCGGCGACGCCGGGCAAAGGCTCGACCGGATGCTCCAGCATGGCGCGGCCGAGATCCATGATCTCCTGGATGGTCCTGGCCGGCACCGCGCCGCGCGTCAGGTCGATCGCGGTCTCGATCATCGACAAGGTGAAGCCCTTCACGCCATAGCCGTAGAGCGCGAGGTTCTTGCGCTCGACCTCCAGCAGGCGCGCCATCATGTGATCGACGTCGCCGTGATGCCTGAGCAGCGCGAAATACCTCTGCTGGGTCAGGTGGAAGATCGACTCGTTGTGCCAGAGCGTGTCGTCGGCATCGAAGGCGACGGTGGTGATGGTCATTTCGCCCTTCCCGCCGGCGCGTAGATCACCAGATCGAGGTCCGGCTCTCCGTTGACGGCAAAGCTGGTGTGCTCGAAGACCATGTCGCCCTTGCCCTTGATCCGGATGATCTTGACGCCCTGGCCGCTGCTCATCACCTCGTGACGCCGCCAGAGCTGGCGGAATTCGGGCGAGCGCTGTATCATTTCCTGGACCAGCTGGTCCATCGGCCCGTCGCCGCGATACTTCGCATAATTGCCGCGGAACTTCGCGACCAGCGACTGTGCGTCCTTCGCCCAATTGCTCATGCGGGCGCGGAACTGATCGTCGGTGAAGGCGAGGCGCAGGAAGTTGCGTTCTTCCGGCTTGCGCTCGGAGAAGCCGAACAGGCGATCCGCCGCGGCGTTCCAGGCGATCGGGTCCCAGCGCGCGGTGCGGATATAGGCCGGCATCCGCCCCAGTCCCTTGAGCACGCGCTGCAGCGCCGGCGAGACCTTGCGCTCCGGGAGCGGGCCGGGCGCCACGTCGCGGCCGGTGAGGACATAGAGATGCTCGCGCTCGACTCGCGTCAGACGCAGCGCCTTGGCGATGTTCTCCAGGAAATCCGGCGAGACGCGGATGTCGCGGCCCTGCTCGAACCAGGTGTACCAGGTGAGGCCGACTCCCGCCAACGAGGCCACCTCCTCGCGCCGCAGCCCCTTGGTGCGGCGCCGGCTGCCGTCGGGCAGGCCGACATCGGAAGGTGCGAGCCGCGCCCGGCGGCTGGTCAGGAATTCGCTGAGATCCGCGCGCGAACGGTCGAGGCTGGGCTGCGGCATCCGGTTGGTTCCACTAACAGGATAACTTCTAATCTAGTAATAGGATAGGAAGCAGCCAAAATGCGCCTCGACCGGCGCCCTGTCGAGTCTCCTCTCCGCGGACGCCACTCCCTCGCATATCTCATTCGAAGGCAATGCCGATGCTGGTCCGCGAAATCGCACCGTCTGGTCCCGTCGCCGCCGGCCGCCGCCATTGGCTCGGCCTCGCGGTGCTGCTCTGCGGCAGTTTCGTGACCGTGCTCGACGCCATGATCGTGCAGATCGCGATCCCCAGCATCGCCCGCGGCCTCCATGCCGGCGGCGCGGCGCTGGAATTGCTGATCGCCGGCTATGCCGTGGGCTACGGCGTGCTGCTGGTCACCGGCGGCCGGCTGGGCGACATCCACGGCCGCAAGCGCGTCTTCCTGATCGGCATGGCCGCGTTCACCGTGGCATCGGTGCTCTGCGGCATCGCGCCCAATGCAATCGCGCTGGTGGTCGCGCGGGTGGTGCAGGGCATCACCGCTTCGCTGGTCCTGCCGCAGGTCCTGGCCTCGATCCGCGTCGGCTTCAACGGCGATGAAAGGCGGCGCGCTTTCGGGATCATGGGCCTGGTGATCGGCATCGCCGCCGCCTCGGGCCAGCTCATCGGCGGATTGCTGATCGGCAGCGATCTCTGGGGCCTCGGCTGGCGGCTGGTTTTCCTGGTCAACCTGCCGGTCGGCATCGCCGCGGTGGGCTTCGGCCTCGGCCTCCTCGACGAATCCCGGGTGCCGAGCGCGGCCAGGCTCGATCTCCGCGGCGCGCTGCTCTCGGCTCTGGGACTTGGCTGCCTGCTCGCGGTCTTCATCGGGCTGCGGCCGCTCGGCCTTGGCGCTGCGGCCCTGTTCATGGCGCTGGCCGTGCCGATCCTGGCGCTCTTCGCGGTGCACGAATCCCGGTTCGAGCAGACCGGGCATGCGCCGCTGCTCTCGATCCGGCTGCTGCGCGTGCCGTTCTTCGTGACCGGTGCCGTCCTCGCCTTCCTGGTCTATGCCAGCATGGCGCCTTACTACTTCTCCTTCGCCGTGTTCCTGCAGTTCGGCACGGGGCGCACGCCGCTCGAGGCCGCTTACGTCCTGACGCCGATCTCGGCGGCTTTCGCGATCGTGTCGCTGGTCGCTCCGCGCCTCACCCATGTCCATGGGCGCAAGGTGCTGCACTGGGGCGGCCTCATCTATCTTGCCGCCTGCATCGTGCTGGCGGTGCAGCTCTTCAGTGCTCAGGAGAGGCCGTCGATCCTCGCCTTGATGCCGGCGCTGCTGACCATCGGCGCCGCGCAGGGCTTCATCCTGACGCCGCTGGTCACCGCGATCCTCGGCATGCTGCCGGAGACCCATGCCGGCATGGCGGCCGGCGTCATCGCCACCATGCAGCAACTGGGCGTCGCCTTCGGCGTGGCGATCGTCGGCATCATCCTGTTCGGCCTGCACGAGGCCGGCGGCGTGCTCTCGCCGGGCGCGGCGGCGGCCGGCTTCGGACGCGCGGTCCTGATGGAATGTGCGGTCGTGTCGGTGATCGCGCTTCTGCTGCGGCGCTTCTCGCGCTAGGCGAGCCCGGCCTTCAGCGCATCGACCCAGCGATGGGCGATGGCGGCGGCCCCGGTCGCGTCGAAGGTCTGAGGATCGAGGCAATGCTCGAGCCACAGGCCGTCGAGCAGCGCGATCAATCCGAGCGCGGCGCGGCCGGTATCGACCTTCAGCCCGCGGTCCACGGTCAGCGCCGTCACCATCTCCTCGATCATGCGCCGGTATTCGCGATAGACCCTGGCATGGATGCGGCGGATCTCGACATCGCTGCGCGCCAGGCTCCAGAAGGCGAGCCAGACCGCCAG
>DASZYM010000429.1:0-2467 GCA_035545355.1 Dongiaceae bacterium | reverse complement strand
CGCTTTCGCTCCTCGCGGGACGGCGGCGGAGAATGCGGTCTAAGCGGAAAACTTCGCCCGGAGTTCCGGGACGGCGCGATCGATGAAGAGGCGGGTCTTGGGCGGCAGGTAGCGGCCGGCGGGATGCACGATGTGGATCGGAATCGGCGGCTCGGGCGGATCGTCGAACAGCCGCACCAGCCTGCCTTCGGCCTCCAGCGGCGCCGATTGGTAGGAGAAGGGGCGGATGATCCCGTGCCCGGCGGTTGCGGCATCGAGCGCCGCCTGCACGCTGTTGACGGTGAGGCGCGGCTTCACCGTCACGGTCTGGTCCAGGGTCTCGAAGATCCAGCGTTCGGGATTCGGGCGCACGCCGGCGGTGAGGATCGTCTCATGCTGCGCCAGGTCCTCGATGCGGCGCGGCGTGCCGCGGCGTGCGAGATAAGCGGGGCTGGCGCAGCAGACCCGGCGCACATGGCCGACCTGGATCGCGCGCAAGGTGGAATCGGCGAGATGCGCGATGCGGACGGCGAGATCGATCCCCTCCTCGACGAAGGAGACATAGGCGACGACACGGTTGAGCAGCAGCAGCGTGATCTCGATCGCGGGATGCGCGGCCATGAAATCCATCGCGGCCGGCAGGACATGCATCCGGCCGAACATCTCCGGCGCCGTGATGGTGAGGGTGCCGCGGGGCGCCGCCTGGTCGCCGGCCGCCGTCAGTTCCAAGGTCGCGAACTCCGCCAGCGCCCGCTTGGCCTGGTCGAGATAGCGCCCGCCGGCCTCGGTCAGGGCCATGGCCCTGGTGGTGCGGTTGAAGAGGCGCAGCCCGGTCCGCGCCTCCAGGGCGGCGATGGCACGGGTCACCGCCGCCGGGGTCTTGCCCAGCTTGCGCGCGGCCTGGGTGAAACTGCCGGATTCCGCTGCCGCGACAAAGACTTCCAGGTTTTCCAGCCGATCCATTGTTGCCTTAAATGAAAAACTGATCTGCAATCCAGGCTATTTTTTACGCTGATAGAAATAATACATTTCGGGCCATCGAACCAGGGATGATGCCGATGCGGCCCGGTCAACCGATCACGCTTTATGGCTTTAGGCTTTCCGGGCATTCGCACCGGGCGGAGCTGATGCTGCGTTTCCTCGACCTGCCTTACCGGTTCGAGGAGGTCGATATCTTCAACGGCGCGCAGCGGAGCGATGCTTTCGCGGCGCTCAATTGCCTGCGGACAGTGCCGGTGATCGATGACGGCGGCACCGTGATTGCCGATTCCGTCGCGATCCTGGTCTATCTCGCCGGCCGCTACGATCCGGCGCGCCGCTGGCTGCCGGCCGATCCGGTCGGCCAGGCGCAGGTTCAGCGCTGGCTCTCGGTGGCGCAGAACCAGATCGCCCATGGGCCGGCGATGGCGCGAGTCATTCAGCGCTTCAAACGGCCCTTCGATCTCAAGCAGGCACAGGCGATCGCGGGCCGTCTGCTGCCGGTGCTCGATGCGGAGCTCGCGCAACGCGATTTCCTGGTGGGGTCGGAGCCGACCATCGCCGATGTCGCGCTCTACAGCTACACGTCGGTGGCGCCGGAAGGCGGCATCGATCTCGGGCCCTATCCCGCGATCGACGCCTGGCTGAAGCGGATCGAAGCTCTGCCGCGTTTCGAAGGAATGCCGCAATGAACGTGGTCCATCCCAAACGCCAAGTCTGGCATGCCGGCGAGCGCGCGGCGCAGGCACGCGCCGGCACCGCGGAGCATATGGCGCAAGCGGGGCCGCAGGTGATCCGCACCTTCATGCCCGATCAGCATCGCATCTTCTTCGGGCAGCTCCCGTTCATCGTCGTCGGCGCGCTGGACGCGGCGGGACAGCCCTGGGCCTCGATCCTCAGCGGGTTGCCGGGCTTCGTCCGGAGCCCGCATCCCCAGCGCCTGGAGATCGCGGCCGATGCGATGGCCGGCGATCCGGTCAAGGACGCGCTGCGTCTCGGCGCGCCGGTCGGCATTCTCGGCATCGAGCTGCCGACCCGCCGGCGCAACCGGATGAACGGCTTCATCCTGGCCAAGGACGAGAACGGATTCGCGGTCGAAGTCGAAGAGAGCTTCGGCAATTGCCCGCAATACATCCAGAAGCGTGACTACGCCGCGTTCTCGCAGGACAGCGGCACGGCGGAATCCTTCGACGGATTGCCGGAAGAGGCGGCGGCCTTGATCCGCCGCGCCGATACGATGTTCGTTGCGACGACGGCGCCGACGGATGAAGGCGACTACCGGGTCGATGTCTCACATCGCGGCGGACGGCGGGGCTTCCTCGGCATCGATGCATCGGGCGCCATCGTGGTTCCGGATTTTCGCGGCAACGGATTCTTCCAGACCATCGGCAACCTCACCGCCTACCCGAAGGCCGGGTTGTTGATCCCGGATTTCGCCAAGGGCGATCTGCTGCAGATCGCGGGCGATGCCGAAGTGATCTGGGAAGGCCCCGAGGTCGAGGCCTATCCC
>DASZYM010000428.1:0-9455 GCA_035545355.1 Dongiaceae bacterium | reverse complement strand
TCATCCCTCCGGCTCCGACCGGATCTTCGAGGCGCTGACCAAGCTCGATCCCGAACGGCGCTTCGACACCGTGGTCAACGTGCAGGGCGACCTGCCGACGCTCGATCCCAGGATCGTGCGGCGCGCCTTGGAGCCGCTCGCTGATCCGGCGGTCGATATCGCGACGCTCGCTGTCGAGATCACCCGCGAGGAGGAGCGCACCAATCCCAATGTGGTGAAGGCGGTGGCGCCCTTCGCGCCGGGCGATCCCAAGGCGATCGCCCGCGCGCTCTATTTCACCCGCGCGACCGCGCCCGCCAATCCGGGACCGCTCTATCACCATGTCGGGCTCTATGCCTATCGGCGGCCGGCGCTGGAGCGCTTCGTCGCGCTGCCGCCGGGCCGGCTCGAGCAGCGCGAGAAGCTGGAGCAGCTCCGCGCGCTGGAGGCGGGGATGCGGATCGACGTGGCGCTCGTTGACACCGTTCCGCTCGGTGTCGATACTCCGGCCGAGCTCGAACGCGCGCGCCAGGCGCTCGCGCCCGCCTGATCCCCTCATCCGCGAACCATCACGATGCCGACGGCGAAGACCAACACGATTGCCTTTCAGGGCGTGCCCGGCGCCTATTCCAACCTCGCCTGCCGCGCCGCCTATCCGGATATGAGAGCGCTGCCCTGCGAGTCCTTCGAGGACATGTTCGCGGCGGTCGACGCGGATAAGGCCGATCTCGCCATGGTGCCGATCGAGAACTCGGTCGCCGGCCGCGTCGCCGACATCCACCACCTGATGCCGGAATCCGGCCTGCACATCATCGGCGAGCATTTCCAGCGGGTGAACCACCAGCTCCTGGCGCCGAAGGGCGCGACCCTGGCGGGCTTGAAGACCGTGCGCAGCCATGTGCAGGCGCTGGCGCAATGCCGCAGCACCTTGCGGCAGATGGGGCTGACGCCGGTCACGCGGCCGGACACCGCGGGCTCGGCGGCGGAGATCGCAGAGGAAGGCGATCGCAGCGTGGGCGCCATCGCCTCGTCGCTCGCCGCGGAGATCTACGGGCTCGAGATCCTGAAGAGCGACATGGAGGATGCCCAGCACAACACGACGCGCTTCGTGGTGATGGCCAAGGAGCCGATCGATCCCGATCCCAATAACGGGCCGGTCGTCACCAGCTTCGTCTTCAAGGTGCGTTCGGTGCCGGCCGCGCTCTACAAGGCCCTGGGCGGCTTCGCCACCAACGGCGTCAACATCACCAAGCTCGAGAGCTACATCCTCGACGGCGCCTTCACCGTCGCGCAGTTCTATGCCGATATCGAGGGCCATCCCGATCAGCGCTCGGTCAAGCTGGCGCTGGAGGAGCTCTCCTTCTTCTCGCGCGAAGTCCGTATCCTCGGCGTCTATCCGGCGCATTCCTTCCGCCGCGACCCGAAGCTCTAAGCCCTTCGTCTCTCTAACTTGAAAACTTGAAACGTCATGCCCGGCAATGACGACTGGCCGAAGCCTAGCGGCCGCTGACCTCGAACACGCGGAAGTGCTTGCCGAGGTCGCCCGGCAGGGGGAGCTGCGTCAGCCAATCCGGCAATGGGCCGAGGCCGCCCATGCGGTCGTAGAGCGTCAGATGCAGCGGGTCGTAGTAATGCGGCACCACGACGTCGACGCAGCGCACCACCAGCGAGACCTGCCGGCGGTCGAGGATCGCCTTGGCCTTGGTTCCGGTATAGTCGACCATCGTGTCGATCGTGTCGAAGATCGCCTGCGGATTGCGGTGATAGGGCCCGGCGACGACGCGGTAATTCGTGCGGAAGGCGATCTCCGGCCCGTATGAGTAGTCGTCGGTCATGATGATCGGCGCGCCGCCATCCGCGGTGTCTTTCCCCGGATGATCGGCATTCAGCCAGTCGGCCAGATGCACGACCTTGCAGCCGCCGTCATTGCCGTTGCCCTTGGTGAAGCGGATGTCGTTCACCGCCAGGCCGACCAGCAGCGGCGCGCAGGTCAAGGCGATCGCGGTCGCGACCAGGGTCGGCGTGCGCAGCCAGAGCGGCCGGCCCTTGAGCTTGGCCTCCAGCAGCGCGAAGAAGCCGGCGCAGATGATCGCCGGCGTCGGGGCGAACTCGACGCCGAGCCGCGCATGCATCATCCCGGCGATCAGCAGGAAGCCGAAGACCAGCGCCAGCATCTGCCCTGCCCAGCGCCGCTCGCCGCGCCAGCGGCGGAAGGCGAAGGGCAGCAGGATCAGCGCCGCGACCCCCTGGCCGAGCATCGGCAGGAAGTTCTGCAGCCGGTTGAGGCTGGTCGGCCAGAGCGGCTGCATCTCGCGGATCGTGTCGAGGAAGTCGGTCTTCAGCCGCTGATTGACCCCGAGCGGCCCGAACAGCAGATCGGGGAACAGCGTCAGCAGCACCGCGAGACCCGCGCCGCCGAGCAGCGCGCCGATCGCCACCCGCAGGCCGAACCCGCCGCGCACATGATGCGCGATCCAGAAGATCGCGGCCCAGATCAGCGGCACGACCAGATAGGGCAGCGAGATCTTGTCGTATTCCGGCGCCAGCCAACGGGCGGGCGGCTGCTCGATCGGAATGGCGACCAGGATCACCGCCGCCATCGCCAGCGAGAAGGCGACGCCCATGCCGGCCCAGTCGCGCGGCCGGGCACCGGTCTCGGCCTGGTCCAGCGGCGCGTCGAGCCAGAAGAGGCCGATCGTGGCGACGACCGGAGCGATCGGCACCATCAGCTCCGGGCTGATCCAGATGCCGAGCCCGGCGAACAGGCCGGCCAGCGCCGACCAGCGGCGCTCGACGGCGACCGGCTGCCAGGCGATCGCCGCCCGAAGCGCCGCCCCCAGCATCAAGGCGGTCAGCAGGAGCAGCAGCGTGTGATGATCGGCGCGGCCGAACACGCCATAGCCGAAGGCCGCGGCATTGGTGAGCAGGATGATTGCGGCGAAGCGGTTGCCCGGGCTGGGCCAGAGCGGCCGCGCCGCCCAGGCGGCGGCGAGACAGGCGAGGATATGGCAGGCGGGCGAGAAGGCGGCGCCGATCCAGTAGATCGCGCGATCGACATCCATGCCGAAGAGATGCGCGAGGAGCGCCGGCAGCAGGATCAGGATATCGACCGGCCGGGTCCAATGCAGCGACAGGCCCTCGGGCGCGCCGACCCGCATCGTCACCGTGTTGTACCAGGGATCGCCGTGATGCAGCGCCACGATGCGCATCACGCGCATATAGCTGTCGGGATCGACCAGGCCGTGGTCGCGCACCACCTCGCCGTTGCTGCTGGCGAAGAAGACGTGCTCGGCGACGCCGAACAGCACGAAGATGCCGGCCAAGATCCAGCCGGTCTTGCCGCCGCTTCCGGTTTTCGCAGTCTCCCCCGAGACCGGCGTCACGTCAGGTTCCCCGTCCCGATGGTTTCACGAAGGCTTCTTGCGGCGCTCGAAGACCATGCGCTTGGCGCTCCAGAAGTTGATCGCCATGCCGGCCAGCGAGCCCAGGGCGACGCCGAGCTCGGGATGCGCGCGCACGGTTTCCGAACCCGCGACCGCCAGGGCATAGGCTCCGTAATTCACCGCGCCGCCGATCGCCATCAGGCCGAGATAGCTCAGCCATTCCGCCGCCGGATGGGCGAAGGCCGAAGCAGCATCGCGGCGAAAGGTGAAGGATCGGTTGAGAATCCAAGTCGTGGTCGCCGCGGCCAGGAAGGAGATGACACGGCCGCCATAATAGCCGAACCCGGCGAGCAGCAGGAGGCGCAGCAGGCCGGCATCCACCAGGAATCCGGCGACGCCGACCAGGCCGAAGCGCAGGAACTGCGCGGACAGCAATCCGAGGGGGCGCCCTGGGGAGGATGGAGGCTCGCTCAAAAGCGCAGCCGCAGCCAGTCTTCGATCAGGCGCCGGGAAATCGAATCCTTGCGCGGCAATTTGAAGGTCGAATCCTCCGGCGAGTCGAGGAGCTCGGGCCGCGTCATCCAGCGCGCGGATTCGAGCTCCTTGTTGTCGACCGTGAAATTCTCGTCCCGTGCCTCGGCGCTGAAGCCGAGCATCAGCGAGGCGGGGAACGGCCAGGGCTGCGAGCCGAAATACTTGATGCGCGTGAGGCGCAGGCCGACCTCTTCGAACACCTCGCGCGCCACCGCATCCTCCAGGCTCTCGCCCGGCTCGACGAAGCCGGCCAGCACCGAATGCATACCCGGCGCCCAGACCGCCTGGCGCGCCATCAGGATCTTGTCGCCATGGGTGATGCGCATGATGACGGCGGGATCGGTGCGCGGGAACTGCACCGCGCCGCAATCGGGATTGGTGCATTGTCGCTGATGGCCCGCGGCCTTGGGCTCGGTCGGCGATCCGCAGACGCCGCAGAAGCGGTGGCGTTCGTGCCAATAGGCAAGCCCGCGCGCATAGGCCAGCATCGCGCCCTCGCGCTGCGGCATGAGCACGCCGACCGCGCGGAGATCGACCACATGACCGCCCAGGGCCGCGGCATTCGGCTCGTCCAGATGCGAGATGTCGACCAGGAAATGCGCAACCTCGTCCTCGACCCCGAGCAAGACGACGGTCCTGGCCTTCTCCAGCAAGGCGCCGTGGGCGCCGGGATCGAGCGCCCAGGCGCGCGGCGCCTCCGGATCGGAGACGAAATTCCGCGTTCGCCATACGGGATAAAGCCGCGAGGCCGGATCGGCCAGCCGGGCCCGGATCCAGGCTATGTCCTCGCGCCGGATGGCGGCGCGGTCGAATTCGCCGGTGGCGTAGAAATTGATGCGTCGAGCCATTACATTGTCGGCCGGAAAGGCAGGGGCCAGGAACCGCGGATAAGCCGGACTCATCATGCTGAGCGAATCACCCTTGCGGCAAGCATCAACTTTTCGGGCGCTGGTCTTGCAGCGTCCCTGGTTGCGCATGGCTGCCTTGCTGCTCGCGGCATCGATCGCGGCGATCGTGTTCGGCCCCGTCGCGGCCTTGGCCGGCAATCCGCCGAAAGGCGTCTTCATCTACACGATCTCGCGCAACGGCGATCCGGTCGGCCAGCAGCGCCTGGAATTCGTCGGCGACGGCGAGCGCCTGCGGGTGCTGAGCCATACCACGCTCGATGTCAGCTTTCTCGGCATGAACCTCTACGGCTTCGAGCAGCAGGTGGAAGAAGTGCATCAGGGCGACCATATCGTGGCCATCAGCTCGGATGCCGATGACGACGGTACCTCGAAGAAGGTGGAGCTGAAGCTGGCCGGCGACCGGCTGAAGGGCAATTACAACGGCAGCAATGCGCGCGACGTCGATCCCAAGATGAAGACCAGCCTGTTCTGGGACGAGCCGGCGCTCGGGGTCGGCCGGATCCTGGACCTGCTGCGCGCCAAGGTGCGCGACGTGACGGTCACCGATCTCGGCCCAGAGACCTTGCGGCTGCCCGCCGGCAAGATCGAGGCGCACCATCTCCGGGTCAGCGGCGAGCTGAAGCGCGAGCTCTGGTACGACGCCGACGGCATCCTGGTCGCCGGCGAGCTCAAGGCCAGCGACGGCTCGACCCTGCGCCAGGAATTGCTGCAGCGGCCCTGATCACGACAAAGCCCATCATGCGCGCTGTGAAATCCATCCTCGGAGCCCTGCTCCTGCTGGTCGCGACCGCATCCCTGGCGGTCGCCGACGATGCCGCCTGGCCGGGGAAGCCCGGGCGCTATGTCTTCGAGGTGGTCCGCAACGGCAGCGCGATCGGCACCCAGGTGGTGGAGATCAAGCGGCAGGGCGACGGCGTGATCGCGACCACCGAGAGCACCATCGCGGTCAAGCTCCTCGGCCTCGTCGTCTATCGCATGCACCAGGTGCTGACCGAGACCTACCGGGACGGCCGCCTGGTGGCGATCAGCGGCGAGACCGTGGACGGCAACGGCCGGCGCTTCGCCGAGCTCGCGCGCGACGGCGACCACTGGACCGGCCATTACAACAAGGACAAGCGCGCCTTCGACTGCGATTGCAGCGGCAGCACGATGTGGAACGTCTCCAGCATGAAGCCCGACATGATCGAGACTTCGCAGGGGCAGTTGCGCCATGTCACGATCACCGATCACGGGATGGAGATGATCGATCTGCCCGAGGGCAAGGTCCAGGCGCATCATTTCACCGTCGGCGGCGATCTCGGCCGCGACGTCTGGTACGATGCCAACGGCAACCTGGTCTCGGCGACGCAGCTCGGCAGCGACGGCTCGAAAATCCGCCAGAATCTGCTCAGCGATCCCACCGCCGGCACCGATACGTCGCCCCAGGCGGAGGAAGCGCCTGCGCCATAACGTCCTTTCCCGGCGGTCGTTGCGGGGGTTGCCAGCGCCGTCGGGATCGCCGATATAGTGCCCCCGGGAGGTTGGCGATGGACGGGCGTCTCGCCAACCCGGTCAGGTCCGGAAGGAAGCAGCCGTAACGAGTTTCCGCTCGGGTCGTTGTCCAGCCTCCCACCTTGATTTCAGTCGTCATGCCCGGGCGTCTCGGGCCGGCTGGAATAAGATTGCCGGGTCAAGCCCGGCAATGACGGATTGGGGCTAATGCCCTGATTTACCGGCCATAAATTTCGACGATCGGTTGCGTCCCGCGGGTCTGGCATTGCGCTCCGGTTTTCGCTACCACATGCCCATGTCCAACGACAGCGTACCCGGCGAGTCCACGAAGGAAACTGCGGTCCAGCCCTATCGCGTGCTGGCGCGGAAATATCGCCCCAGCGATTTCTCCGGCCTGATCGGCCAGGAGGCGCTGGTCCGCACGCTGACCAATGCGATCGCGCAAGGCCGCCTGGCCCATGCCTTCATGCTGACCGGTGTGCGCGGCGTGGGTAAGACGACGACGGCGCGCATCCTGGCGCGCGCCTTCAACTGCATCGGTCCCGACGGCAAGGGCGGCCCGACCGCCTCGCCCTGCGGCGTCTGCGAGCATTGCCGCGCCATCGCCGAGGACCGCCATGTCGATGTCATCGAGATGGACGCCGCCAGCCGCACCGGCGTCAACGACATCCGCGAGCTGATCGAAGGCGTGCGCTATCGCCCGGTCAGCGCGCGGTTCAAGATCTACATCATCGACGAGGTGCACATGCTCTCGTCGAACGCCTTCAACGCGCTCTTGAAGACGCTGGAAGAGCCGCCGGAGCATGTGAAATTCATCTTCGCCACCACCGAGATCCGCAAGGTGCCGATCACGGTGCTCTCGCGCTGCCAGCGCTTCGACCTGCGGCGCATCGAGGCGGACAAGCTGGCGGCGCATCTGGGCGCGATCGCGGCCTCCGAGGGCGCGAAGCTGGCGCCGACCGCGCTCGCGCTGATCGCCCGCGCGGCGGACGGCTCGGCGCGCGACGGCCTCTCGCTGCTGGACCAGGCGATCACCCTGGCCGAGCCCGGCCAGGAGGTCGGCGAGGAGCAGGTGCGCGCGATGCTGGGCATCGCCGACAGGACCCAGCTCTTCGACCTCTACGAGGCGGTCATGGCCGGCAATGCCGCGCCGGCGCTGGACCAGCTTCGCCGCATGTACGAGGCCGGCGCCGATCCGATCGTGGTGCTGCAGGACCTGCTCGACCTCACCCATTGGCTGACGCGCTGCAAGCTGACGCCCGACGTGCTCAATCAACCGGCGGTGCCGGAAGCCGAGCGCAAGCGCGGCGGCGCGCTGGCCAAGGACTTGAGCCTGCCGGTGCTGGCGCGCGCCTGGCAGATGCTGCTGAAGGGTCTCGGCGAAGCGCAATACGCGCCGCAGCCTCTGGCCGCCGCCGAGATGGCGCTGATCCGCCTGCTGCATGTGGCCGACCTGCCGACGCCCGGCGATCTGGTGCGGCAGTTGAGCGGCGGCGCGCCCGTATCCGGCGGCAACGCGTCCGCGCCGCGCGGTCCGGCGCCGAGCGGCGGTGCCGGCGGCGGCTTCAGCACCGGCGGCAATGCCGTCGCCAATCGCGCCGTCGCGCGCGAGCCCGCGCCCAATCCGCAGACGGCGCCGACCGCCGCGCTCGCGCCGATGCCGACGACCTTCGCCGCGGTGGTGGCGCTGTTCGCCGCGCGCCGCGAGGGCATCCTGCACACGCATCTGCAGAACGACGTGCATCTGGTCAATTTCGAAGTGGGGCGGATCGAGCTCCGACCGACGCAGAAGGCGCCGGCCAATCTGCCGAACCGGATCGCCGCCTGCCTCAACGAATGGACGGGATCGCGCTGGCTGGTCAGCGTCTCCGGCGATCTCGGCGCGCCCACGCTCAAAGAGCAGGCCCAGGCCGCCGATGCCGAGATGCGCCGCCGCGCCGCCGAGCATCCGCTGGTGAAGGCGGTGCTCGATGCCTTTCCCGGCGCCACGATCGACGCGGTGCGCGACTTGAAGGCGGCGCAACCCGCCGCGCCATCCGCCGACGGCGACGACGATGTCGCGCCGGAACCGACACCTCCCGAGGACGAAGCATGAAGAATCTCGGCCAGATGATGAAACAGGCGCAGCAGATGCAGGCCAAGATGGCCGAGCTGCAGGCGGCGCTCGACCAGGCGGAAGTCATCGGCCAGGCCGGCGGCGGCATGGTCTCGGTCACCACCAGCGCCAAGGGCGATCCGAAGAAGGTGAAGATCGACCCCAAGCTCGCCGATCCCGCCGAGATCGAGGTGCTGGAGGATCTGATCGTCGCCGCCTTGCGCGACGCGCGCCAGAAGGCCGATGCGCTGACCCAAGAGGAAATGAGCAAGCTCACCGGCGGCCTGCAACTGCCGCCGGGATTCAAGCTGCCGTTCTAGCCGGAGGACAGATGCCAGATGACGGATATCAGAGAGATGCGCGCCCTGTTCTGTCTTCTGACATCTGACATCTGACATCTGGAATCTGATGCCCGTCTCCGAAATCGACAAGCTGATCCAACTCCTCTCGAAGCTCCCCGGCCTCGGGCCGCGGTCGGGGCGGCGGGCGGCGTTGACCTTGATGAAGCGGCGCGAGGCGATGCTGCTGCCGCTGATCGATGCGCTGGAGCGGGTCGCCGACACGGTCAAGGCCTGCTCGATCTGCGGCAATCTCGACGACAGCGATCCTTGCGCGCTCTGCCGCGATCCCAGGCGCGATCCCGCCGCGGTCTGTGTCGTCGCCGATGTCGCGGATCTCTGGGCACTGGAGCGCGCGCAGGCCTTCAAGGGCCGCTATCACGTGCTGGGCGGCGTGCTCTCGGCCCTCGACGGCATCGGGCCGGAGCAACTCAACATCGGCCCGCTGCTCCGCCGGGTCGAATCCGGCGAGATCAAAGAGGTGATCCTGGCTTTGGGCGCCACGGTCGATGGCCAGACCACCGCGCATTATCTCGCGGACCGGCTGCAATCCTTCGGCGTCGCGCTCTCGCGGCTGGCGCATGGCGTACCGGTCGGCGGCGAGCTCGATTATCTCGACGACGGCACCTTGATCCAGGCGTTGAAAGCGCGCCAAAGGGTCTGATGCCGCCGCCGCGGATTCTCTCGCGAGAGGATCTGGCGGCCGCCGATCTCGTTCATATCGCCC